>DATHSE010000021.1:0-2150 GCA_035464455.1 Anaerolineae bacterium
ACAGGAAGGCGAGCCCGATGGTCGTGATCGCCAGGGCGAGCACCAGCAGCCAGCCCACGACGCCCAGCCGGGGCGCCCCGGCGCGGCCGACTCGCGCAGCCAGCTCGACACCAAGCACGCTGCCAAGCAGCATCGGTGGCAGCAGCAGCGAGTAGGTGAGGCCGCGGCCGACCACGAAGGCGATGATGCCGTAGGTCGACCCCAGCTGGACGGCGTCGACGGTAGGCCCCTCGGCCCCCATGCGGGCCAGCTCGAAGGCCAAGCTGAAGGCCAGCGGCGCCAAGAGCAGCACCCAGCGCGAACGGAGGCTGTAGCCGCAGGCCAACCCCACCAGCAGCGCCGCTGCCATCCAGACCAGCGCCTCGACGGTGGTGGCCGGGCCGCGCGGCGTCAGCCAGGCGGCCACGATGCCGGCCACGACGGCCACGCTCAGGCTGGCCAGCAACGCGATGCTGCGGGCTCGAGGAGAGCCGACGACGGCCGGCTTCCCGTCGCCTGGCACGGGCCGTGCAGCTGCGCTGGTCGATGTCATGGCTTGATCCTCTCATGCACGCCTCGGACCGCGGCGTGATCGACCCGGCTCCCGATGCTCAGTTCCGACCGTAGCGGCGACTGCCACTGGTGACACGTGCCATCGGCCCCTAACGGCGTGCCCGTGGCACCGGCCGGGGGGCCGCAGCGCCCGGAGCCGTTAGTCAACTTCGTGCCCGCCCGTCGTGGAGCCCCGTCCGTCACGCGGATGTCAGACCCGGCGGCATGGCTGCATGGTCCCTGTGACGTGGACCTGCGTAACGTCCGGTACATCCATGGATGCGCTGGTCGCAGCCAGAGCTTGAGGAGCGCCTCGATGCCACTGCAGCCTTCGGTGTCGGCCTCCTCACACGTCTCGCCGCAGCCCGACCCGGCCGCGATCGTAGGTCCGCTCTTGCGGTGGGTCGATGAGACGAGCGCCACCGTGTGGATGGAAACGAGCGCACCTTGCGAGGTGGCGGTCCTGGGACGATCGCAGCCGACGTTCAGCGTCCTCGGCCACCACTACGGCCTGGTGGCGATCGATGGACTCGAGCCCGGCACCCGCTACCCATACGAGGTGCGTCTTGATGGACGCTTGGCGTGGCCTCCAAGCGGCAGCGATCAGCCCGTCAGCGTCATCGCAACACGCTCGGCGAAGGAGGAGCTGCGCCTGGCGTTCGGGTCCTGTCGCGTCGCGGGCCCTCGAGACATGCCGCTGGGCATCGACCGCCTGCTGCGCCGCTACGATCCGGACCTTGACGCGTTGGCCGCGTTTGCCGAGCGCCTGCGTTACCTCGACCATGCTGAGTGGCCCCACATGCTGCTGCTGATGGGTGACCAGGTGTACGCCGACGATGTGCCACGTGCGACTCGACGCGCCATGCGCAAGCGGCGTGGAGGCAACGTGCCGGAGAGCCAATCTGTCTCGGACTTCGAGGACTACACGCAGCTCTACCGGGACTCCTGGACGGAGCCGGCCCTTCGTTGGCTGTACTCGACGCTCCCCAGCGCGATGATCTTCGACGACCACGAGCTGGTGGACGACTGGGACACCTCGGCAGCGTGGGTCGCCGAGAAGCGCGCCACCCCTGGCTGGGACGCACGGCTCACCGGGGCCCTCATGAGCTACTGGATCTACCAGCACCTGGGTAACCTGTCACCCGACGAGCTGGCCACGGATCGGCTCTACCAGGGCATGCTCACCGACGGGGATGGCACGGAACGACTGCGCACTCACGTCCGCGAGTACGATCGCGACCACGCCGGCAGCCGCTGGGCCTTCCGGCGTGACTTCGGCGATGTCCGCCTGCTGGTCCTGGATACACGTGCCACGCGCGTTCTCGAGGAAGGCCAGCGCGACATGCTCGATCCAGCCGAGTGGCGCTGGCTCGAGGACAACATCGCGGGTGCACGTCACCTGCTGATCGCCAGCTCTGTGCCGGTGATCTATGCACTCGGGTTCCACCACGTGCAGGCCTGGAGCGAACGTGTCGCCGCCGGCGCATGGGGGGCTCGGGCGGCTCGGTTCGCGGAACACGCGCGGCGTGCGCTGAGCCTCTCTGGATGGCCCTCCTTTGGTGCCTCATTCAGCCGGCTGACGGACCTGGTGGCAGCGCTGGGTGCTGGTCGTCTTGGTG
>DATHSE010000022.1:0-9459 GCA_035464455.1 Anaerolineae bacterium
ACGCCCTGGAGCACGAACTCGACCAGCCCGGGGCGAGACACGTGGAGCCGCCGAGCCCAGGGCTTGATGGGATCGGCCTTGCGCCGCTTGACCGCCGGGCGCCGTGCGCCGGGCGCGGTCGGCTTCGCGGGGCTCAACGGCTTCGCGGTGCTCAACGACTTCGCGGGGCTCAACGTGCCAGACCTGCGCCCAGGTCGACGAGCGTGGCCGCCCGCTCAGCGGCCCGGACGATGGGCGCGGTGCCGGCTGCCACCACCTCCTCGAGGCTCATGGGGCGCTCGGTCACGGGTAGGGTGATGACGCCCATCCCGCGCATGAAGCGCGCGCCTTCGGGCGTCACGCCACCAGCGAAGCAGATGCTGCGCACGCCGGCGGCGCGTGCGCGTTCGGCCACACCCATGGCGGTCTTGCCATAGGCCGTCTGATCATCCACGAGCCCCTCGCCGGTCAGCACCAGGTCGGCCGACCCCACGGCGGTGTCGAAGCCGGTCAGCTCCATGACCACCTCCACCCCGGGGCGCACCTCGAAGCCGGCGAAGCGGTCGGCGATGGCGAGCAGTCCGAAGGTCGCGCCGCCGGCAGCGCCGGTTCCGGCTTCGTAGCGCAGCGGCCGCCCCACGCTGCCCTCGACGATGTCGGCGTAGCGGCGCAGGTTGCGGTCGAGCTCGGCCACCTGCTCTTCGCTGGCACCTTTCTGCGGCCCGTACGTGGCGGCCGCACCGCGTTCGCCCAGCAGGGGGTTGGTGACGTCGGACGCCACCGTCACGCGCACGTCCGAGAGCACCGTCGAGAGGTCGCTGAGGTCGATGCTCGCCAGCCCGCCCAACGCACCGCCACCAGGACGCAGGTCGGCGTCGGTGGCATCACGCAGGCGGGCTCCGAGCGCCTCGAGCAGCCCAGCCCCACCGTCGGTGGTGGCCGAGCCACCCAGGCCGATGACGATGTCGCGGCAGCCCAGGCCGATGGCCGCAGCCAGCACCTGGCCCGTGCCGAACGTGGAGGCGGCCATGGCATCGAGCTCCTCGGCGGGCACGCGCGAGAGTCCCGAGGCCGACGCCATCTCCACCACCGCGCGATCGCCGTCACGCAGGAACGCCGCGGTCAGCGTCCGCATCAGGGGGTCCTTGGCCGCCACCTGGTGGCGGTCCCAGCCACCGCTCGCCTCCACGGCATCGAGCGTGCCTTCGCCGCCGTCGGCCATCGGCGTCAGCATGACCTCGTCTGCAGGGCGGGCTGCCGACCACCCGGCCGCCAAGGCGTCGGCCACCACGACCGACGAGAAGGTGCCCTTGAACGAGTCCGGCGCGACGAGTACCCGCAGTGCCCGGTCAGCCACCCTGGTCCTCTGACAGGCCGCGCTTGCGGCGGTACTCAGGGATGCGGTTCATCGGCGGGCGCTCGACGTCGGCAAGGTCCAGGACATCCAGCGACAGATGTGGCCCCGATGAGCGCGGCAGCTTCATGGAGGTGCCCAGCTCGCCCATCAGCCTGGTCTTGCCACGCTCCTCGAGCCGCTTCATGACCGCGTGCATGATCACGAAGGCCATCTTGGCCAGCCCTTCGAGGTCCTGGTTGCGGTGGTGGCGGATCTCGAGGTCGACCTGGCCCAGGCCCTCCATGCCCAGCTTGTCGGCGAGGTCGATGAGATGCCCGATCTCCACCGCGTAGCCGGTGAAGAAGGGGATGTCCTCAAGGATCGCGCGGCGGCCGGCATACTCGCCCGAGAGCGGCTGGATGTAGCCCGACAGCTCCGGGAAGAAGAGGTTGATGAGTGGCCGCGCGACGAGCTCGGTGACACGGCCGCCGCCGCCTTCGGTGAGCACGCCGCCTTGGACGATGGGCCGCTGGTAGTAGGCCTTGACGTAGCCCAGCCGCGGCTCGGTCAGCAGCGGCCCCAGCGTGCCATAGAGGAAGCGCGGATCCCACTCGCGCACATCGGTGTCACACCAGGCCACCAGGTCACCGCTGGTCTCGTAGAGGCTCTTCCACAGCGCCTCGCCCTTGCCCGCGTGGCTGCCGTACCTGGGCAGCACCTGCTGGTGGATGACGACACGGGCGCCTTCCTGCTCGGCGATACGGCGCGTGTCGTCGGTCGAACCGGAGTCGATGACCAGCAGCTCGTCGATCAGCGGCACCATCTTCATCAGCTCACGACGGGCGGTGCGCACGATAGGCCCGATGGTCTCGGCCTCGTTGAGCGTCGGCAGCACCGCTGAGATCGTCAGGCCCCGCTTCTCCTTGAGCTCCACCAGTCGCTTGAGGTCGGAGAACTCGGTGTATTCGCGCGACGACTCACCGAACCAGCGGTCGACCTTGGCCGGCAGCGAGCGCACGGCCGAGGCGGCCTGCTCGGCGGCCTCGAGTGATTCGTCCTCCTGGGCACGCTCGGCGAAGGTGGCGCGGGTGGGGACATCGCGCGTCTTGACCACGATGACGGTGGGCTCCGCCTCCTGCGCCACGTGCTCGACCAGCTGGCCGAAGAGCGGCGCGCCCGGGCTCTCGATGGCCGAGGCGGTGGCGCCCATGATCACCAGCTGGGCGCGGTTGGCCTCGCGCAGGATGGTCTCGGTGACGTCCTCGCCCTCGATCACGCGAGCCGCCGCCGCGTCGCCGCTGTGGCGCTCGACGAAGAGGCCGAGGTTGCGCTGGTAGCGCTCGCGCAGCGCGGGGTCGAGGCCGGGGGCGATGACGGTCGGGACCGTCAGCTCGGCCTTGAAGGCGTCGCTGAGGGCGGAGGCGTAGCGCAGCGCCAGCTCGGCATGCGGGCCACCGCGGACGGGCGCAACGATGTGCTGCACCTCGGAGATGCCGCGCTGCTTGACCACCGCGATGTCGCATGGGCGCTCGCGGATGACCTCATCGATGGTGGGGCTGAAGACGGGTCGGAAGTCCTCCTGGTCGCCGACGCCGTGGTGGCGTCGGTCGGGTCCGCCCCAACCGAAGAGGATGAGGTCGGCCTCCTCCTCCGCGGCCACCTCGACGATGCCCTCGTCGGCACGGCGGCCGATGCGGACGACGGTGCGCAGCTCCACGCCCTCGGGCGTGAACTCCAGCACCCGCTGCAGCAGTCGGCGCGCCTGCCGTGCTCGCGTGGCGCCCTTGGAGAGAGCCACGCCTTCGGGCACCTCCACGACCGAGAGCGCGGTGATGGTGCCTCCTTCCTGCAGCAGGGCGGCCCCGATGCGCACGAGGTCAGCGGCGGTACGCGGGTTGGCGAGCGGGATGACGATGGAGCTGGGGAGCGTGGCGCCGCTCATGCCTTCTTCCTGCTGGACGGCGTCGTGTCAGCCGATCCGGTCGTCGGCTTCCTGGACGCGGGCTTGGCGCCGGCCGACGCCTTGCCACGCGACCCGGCCGTCGACTTGGCGCCGCTCCTGCTGGACTTGGGCCGGCTCAGGCCGACGCCTGCCCGCCAGCGCTCCACGAAGTCGGGCTTGGCCTGCTCGTAGGCTCGTGCCTGGCGCTCGACCAGCGATTCCGACTGCTGCGTCGTCATCTCCCGCGCCTCGATGACGAGGCTGGCGACGCGCGCGAAGTAGATGGGCACCAGCGCCGCGATCATGTGGTCCATCTCCATGCTGTCCCCGCGCGCCGCCAGGGAGAGGTCGTAGAGGATGTTAGCCCAGAGGTCGTCGCTGAACTGGAAGTCGACGTCGTCCGCGGTCGTGGGTGTGTCGGCCCGGGTAATCTCGTCCAGTGCCGCGGCCGCCTCCGTGGCGAGGATATCCAGCGCCTCCATGCGTGCCGGGGGTACCAGCCGCGCCCAGGCATCGCCGACGGTGACGCGACCGCGGGCGAACGCCGCCAGCAGGCGTGTCACGTCCACCTCCAGCGGGGGCGGATCGGCGTAGCGCTCGAAGCCGTACGTGGGCACCGTGTGCGAGCCGCGCACGCTGAGCCAGTGATCGGCGTGCTCCACGGTCAGGCGCAGCAGCGTCGCCACGACCTGGCTGAACATGGGCCCCAGGTCGGCTCCCGGATCCTTGGGGTCGTGGATCTTGGCGCCGAGGCGCGTCTGGCTCACGGCGAAGCCACCGGTGAGGGCCTTGGTCGTCATCCAGATGTCCACCCCGAACTTGGAGATGTCCGGGGTCCAGTCGTCCTGCTCGAGATAGTGCTTGACCAGGTCACCGCTGACACCGAAGTCGCCGCCGATGGGCTGGCGGATGCGCATCCCATAGAGCGCGCGGGTCATCGGGTAGGTGACGGTGTTGGTGATGGTGCCGTCGTACTTGTAGCGCTGGTACAGCGGCGTGACGAAGTCGAAGCCGCCTTTCAGGATGGGCCCCGCCAGCAGCTCGATCCACTCGGGCACGATGGAGCGCAGGTCCGAGTCGACGACCACCAGCGCCTCCACCTCCAGCGCCTCGGCGATCTGGAAGATGGTGCGCAGCGCTGCGCCCTTGCCGCCGACGCCGTCGACCTCGGGGTAGGTCAGCGACAGTCGCTGCAGCCGGTTGCGCGGTCGGACCAGCAGGATGCGCTCGATGTAGTCGGGCGGCTGGGTCTCGATGACCACGCGGCCGGTGCCGTCGGGCGATCCGGCGTCGGCGTTGACCAGCACCGGCTTGCTGTCGGGGAAGTACTGCACCAGGCCGGCCTGCGCTGCGCGCGTGACGTGGCCGATGGTGGCCGCATTCTTGAAGCTCGGGATGCCGACCATGATGTCGGCTTGGCCGAGCCGCTTGACCTCTTCGGCCAGGGCTGCGGGGAGCGCTCGATCAGGCATGCCATGAGACTAGCCGAAGCTGAGAGGGGGTGCCCCGGTCGCGCTCGCGGGGTGGAGCGTCAGCGACGGCGGTCGAGCCGCTCCACCAGGCGCCACTCGATGGTGTCGTCGTTGGGGTGATAGCGGCTGTTGGCAGCCTTCAGCATGCCGCCGCGAAGGCCCATCGCCTTCCACGTCGCGATCCAGCTGCCGATGGGGGGACGAACGTGGCTGGAGATGCGCACCAGCCGGCTGGGGAGGATGACGCTCTCCAACAGCCGCTTGCGTTCCAGCAGTGGCACGTCCAGCAGACTGGTGCCATCGAGCCGCAGCAGGTCCACGGCGATGAAGCCGTCCAGCGGCTCGGCCTCGGCGGCTGCCTGCACGATCGGGCCGCGAGCGGTCACGTCGAAGTCGAGGGTGCTGCGCACGAACATCTCGGTGGGCCGGCTCCGTAGCTCGGGGATGGCGGCGGTGCCCACGCCGTCGAGGGTGACCTGGCGGCTGATGACGCCGTCGACGATGGCGTCGAGCGCCAGGAAGGCGCTGCCGATGGCCTCGACCAGGGCAGGCAGCTCCGCCGCCAGGTCGCTGCCGAGTTCCTCGATGAGCGCCACTGCCACGGGTTGACCGGCAGTCGGCGCCACCGCCAGGTGGGCGAGGACGCGCGTCCCGCTCCACAGCGGCTCCAGCAGCGGGTCCTTGATGTCGAACGAGCGCCGCCCACGATAGGGCTGCATCGGTATCCAGTCCCGCGGATCGTCGGGGACCGGCGCCGGGTCGCGGTCAGGCACAGCGGTCAGCGGGCCTTGCCGGTCTGCAGCATCTGCCAGGCAGATCCGATCATCTCGCCCCGTGAGCCGCGCTGGGGCCGCCAATCGAGCAGCTCGGCGGCACGGTCGTAGGAGGCGATGAGCACTGGCGGGTCACCCGTCCGCCGCGACCCGTAGCGGTGAGGGATGGCGGTGCCGACGATGGAGCTGGCGACATCGAGCACCTGCTTGACGCTGAAGCCGCTACCCGATCCGAGGTTGCAGATCTCCTGGCCGGGGTCCATGCGGCCGGTCAGCTCCAGGGCAGCCGTGTGCGCCTCGGCCAGGTCGAGCACGTGGATGTAGTCGCGGATGGCCGTGCCGTCGGCGGTGGGATAGTCGTCGCCGAAGACGGTCAGCTCGGGGCCACCGCGCGCGGCTCGCAGGATGTTGGGGATGAGATGGGTCTCGGGGTCGTGGCGCTCACCGTAGTGCTCGCTGGCGCCGGCCACGTTGAAGTAGCGCAGTGATACCGAGCGCAGGCCGTAGGCCGCGTACCAGCCCATGGCGCTCTCCAGCGCCAGCTTGGAGGCACCGTAGGGGTTGACCGGGCGAGTCGGGGCGTTCTCGCGGATGGGTACCTTCTCGGGCTCGCCGTAGACGGCCGCGGTGCAGCTGAAGACGATGCGATCGACGCCTGCCTCGCGGAGCGCGTCGAGCAGGGTGATGCCGCCGACCACGTTCTGGCTGAAGTAGAGACCCGGATCCTGCATCGACTGGCTGACGAGCGAGCGCGCCGCGCAGTGCAGCACGGCATCGATGTGGTGTTCCTTCAGCAGCGCCACCACGGCTTCCTTGTCAGCCACCGAGTGGACGGCCAGCTCCGCCCCTGGCGCGACCGACTCGCGATGACCGGTGACGAGGGTGTCGAGAACGACGACGCTGTGGCCCGAGAGGATGAGCTGCTCCACGGTGACGGCGCCGATATAGCCGGCACCGCCGGTGACGAGGACACGCATCAGCGGCCCAGCAGTCGGTCGAGGAAGGTCTTGCGCACGGGGGGCTCCTTCGTGGGGCTGGGCATCGGGGTGGGGGTGTTGCCCGGCGTCACTGGCGGGGTCGTCGTCGCTGGTGGTGCCGCCGGCGATCTCGGCCCGGTCTCGGCCGTAGCCGGCTGGGCGGGCGCGGGCTCGGTGACCACGTGGCGCATGTCGTGCGGGCCTGGCGTGGCGGCGGCAGCCGGTCGCTCGACCTGCTCGCCGCGCACGGCCAGGATCTCCGAGAGTCGTGCCTCCATGCGCCGGGCCATGTCATCCTCGGGGTCGATCGAGAGCGCGCGCGCCGCCAGCTCGTAGGCTTGACGGTCCTCGCCGTCGGCC
Source organism: Anaerolineae bacterium (assembly GCA_035464455.1). Classification (GTDB taxonomy): domain Bacteria; phylum Chloroflexota; class Limnocylindria; order Limnocylindrales; family CSP1-4; genus JAFMJV01. The sequence continues at coordinate 6,840 of DATHSE010000022.1, forward strand.
AGGGCGCAGCGTGCCAGGCCCACGACCGCCATGGCGTTGCCGGGGTCCAGCTGGACCACCCGCGCGTAGATGTCCCTGGCCCTGGCGACCTGGTCGACCTGCAGGTGCCGGTCGGCCAGCAGGATCTGCTCGATCACGACACCGAGCCTACCTGATGGGTGGATGGGCAGCACCGTCCTTCGCGCCGCCGCGGCCGGCCTGCAGCTCGTCGAGCGTCAGGCTCGCACGCGTCAGCAGCGTGCCGCGGCGGTTCAGGGCGGGCTCATCGATGACGTCGGCCAGCAGGCGCTCCAGGATGATGCCGATGGCCGGGCCCTCGGGGATGCCCAGCGTCTCCTGCAGGTCGCGGCCGTCGACCGCCAGGTCACCCAGGGTCAGCGGCGGGGCTGACGCACGCTCACGGGCGATGCGCTCCTGCAGCTGGCGCTCGAGCTGGCCGGCCGTTCCGTCGATGGCGCGGGCGGTGCGGAGGGCCAGCAGGTCATCCAGCAGGTCATCCGGCACGCGGCTCATGTAGCGGCGCACGTCGGCATCGCTCCACGCCGGGTGGTAGACGGTATGCGCGTTGTCCACCAGCGCCACGACGGCGTCGACGTCGTGAGCGCCGACCCGCAGGCGCGTCAACAGCGAGCGTGTGTCCTCGCCAACGGTGGCGCCGAGGAGCGCGGCCAGCGCGAGGCGTTCGTGGTGTGGATGCGCAAGAGCGACCGCATCGAGCGCCGCCAGGGCAGCCTCCAGGGCTGCCGGTGGCAGTGCCTCCAGCTCCGGCAAGGTGGTGGCGAGGATGCCGGTCTGGCGCAGCAGATGGAGGGCTCGCGAGGGCGTAGCCGCGCCGAGCATCTGGCGCAGCTCGCTGGCGATCCGCTCCTCCGACACCCACTCGATGTCCCGGGCGTGGTCGACCATGGCCCGCAGCGTGAACGGCTCGATGGCGAAGTCGAGGCGGGCCGCGATGCGCACGGCACGCAGCAGGCGCAGCGCGTCCTCGTCGAAGCGGCGGCCGGGGTCGCCGACCGCACGCACCAGCCGAGCCTCGAGGTCCCGGCGTCCGTCTGCCGGGTCAACCAGCTGCGCCGCCGCCTCCGGTCCGAGCCGGCCCCAGGCGATGGCGTTGATGGTGAGGTCGCGACGGGCGAGGTCTTCGAAGATGTCCTCGCTGAAGGTGACACTGTCAGGCCGGCGGTGGTCGGCGTAGCGATGATCACGACGGAAGGTCGTGATCTCGACTCCTTGCGCCAGGACGGTGCCGAAGCGGTTCTGGTAGCTGCTGCCGGGGAACAGGTGCAGGATGCGCTCGGGCCGGGCGTCGGTCGCCACGTCCCAGTCGCCGACCGGGAGACCCATCAGGGCATCGCGCACGCCGCCGCCGACGAGATAGGCGCTGTGGCCCGCATGCCACAGTCGTTCCAGCACGGCCATGGCCTGGGGCTCCACCTGGAAGGGTGGGCCGTCGCCGACGCTGTCGCTGCCCTCCAGCTCCACCGCTCCGTGGCTCAGCGGTTGCGAGTGAGGTAGTCCCGCCAGGCTTCGTTGCGGGGGTCGGTCAAGTAGGACGAATACACCGAGTAGAGGTCGCAGAAGGGCTCGCGCGGCGGCCGGCGCAGCCGCATGCCTGCCTCCTCCGGCAAGCGTCCGCCCTTGCGATGGTTGCAGCTGCCACAGGCCGCGACCAGGTTGTCCCAGCTGTGGCCCCCGCCGCGGTGTCGCGGCACGACATGGTCGAGCGTCAGCTTGGGTGCGCGCTCTCCGCAGTACATGCAGACGTGTCCGTCACGGGCGAAGACCTCGCGGCGAGACAGGCGCACGCGCGGGCGCGGGCGCTTCACGCGGTACTGCAGCTTGATCACGGATGGCGCGCGCAGGACCTCGGTCGGCGTCCGCACCTCGGTGTGGTCGTATTCGATGACCTCGGCCTTCTCGCCAAAGACGAGCCGAAACGCCCTGCGAAGGTCGCAGACGTTGAGAGGCTCGTAGTCGGCGTTCAGAAGAAGGACGACGCTATCCACCGCTTACCTCGGGTCGACGTGGCTGGCACGCTGCAGGAGCATCGTAACGCACCCTCCTGCAGCCCTACCTCCGGCCTCCCGAGGGCAGTACTAAATCTCTGCGCGGCTGTGACCCCCGCCTGTGCACCTGACCGCACCTCGCGACACGACTCCGCCCAGAGCGTGGGACGACCGGGTGATGGAGACAGGACCGACGGCGTCGGTAGGGTTCGTGATGTCATCGATCCGAGCGCAGAGACCAGCAGGAACCCCGCAGCATCAAGGAACAGGACGGATCATGAACGCCTACTGCCCAAAGTGCGAGACCGAGCTCGATCAGAACACCGGCATCTGCCCCGCCTGCCGTTGGGACCCGACCGCCATCGCGCTGGCGGTGCAGTCCCAGGCCGACACGCGTGAGCTGTCCATCAGCGAGCGCTATCGCGGTACTCAGTACGACGTCTCGCTGCAGCAGGCTGCGTTCGACGGCGCCACCACCGTCTCACGCGGGCGCGCCTTCGTCCTCGTCGGTCTCGTCGCAGCGGTGGCGCTCTACGGCACCGCCATGGGCGCGATGGGCATCTTCTAGTCGCCGTCGGCAGCGCGCACCGTCAGGGGTAGCGCGACCGACGCCC
>DATHSE010000023.1:0-4146 GCA_035464455.1 Anaerolineae bacterium
CTCGGACGGCGTGGTCCTACGACCCGGCTCTCGACGATCCGCTCGCCTTCGACTACGGCGCCTCGACCGAAGCGCTGCGCGCGTTCTTCGAGTCCATCCGTTCACTCACCGGTGACGAGCGCGCGCGCGTCACCTACAGTCTGGGCGAGCAGCCACCCCTCTTCTTCGATGCGTTCGAGAGCATGGTCAGCGGGCGGATGTGGACGCGCTCGCAGGCGCTGCAGGATGCCATCGAGCGCGTCTGGCGAGAGCGGGTGGACGAGGCGCCACCGCTGCTGTTCCCGCGGGGCCGGGTGTTCGGAAACGGCATCGTGGTGGCCAACGCCTATGCCCAGTGGCTGCTCATGGGCGATGCCATCAGCCAGAAGACGCGAGAGCCCGCCGCCATCCGGGCGCTGGCAGTGCGCTGCACCGCCCCGTGGCGTGCCTCGGTCGGCCACCCCCGCTACGCCGGCCACCAGCAGGAGGTGGTCGCCTTCCTCGATGACGCCCGTGCGCTCTCGCCGAAGTCGGCCGTACGCCTGGCGAAGGCATGGCAGCGAGACATGGGTGGCTTCCTGTTCGGCCGGCCTGGGGAGGACTGGTTCCCGGGCTCGCTCGAGCACCCTCGGCCCGAGCTGGTCAGCGCGCGCCTGGCGGCCGTGGATGCCTCGCGCGTGGAGCCGCCGGACGATCTCGCCGTCGAGCTGCGCAACGGCTTTCGTTGCGGCCTACGGCTGACAGCGTATGTTCTCGCACTCGGTGGGGCCAGCGATCCAGGAAGGGACTACCTGCGTCCATGGCGCGATGCCGTGGACGGCAGCCCATCCTTCATGGATCGGGCGCGCTGGGGGATGCCGCTTGACTGAAGCGGCGGACTTGCCGTCGCGACGTGTCGCGACGGTCAGCGGGGACCGGAGATGCGCGGCTCGGAGCGGATCATCTGGTTGACGGCGTCACCCAGTCCGGGGCAGCAGCCCGAGACGTAGAGCCGCAGCTTGTCGGGTGTATCGCCGAGCACCATGACACGCCACGGTTGCGTGTAGTGCTCGGGGCAGTGCACCAGGCGGGCACGCACCGCGAGCTCGTCCCAGAGGCTCCGTGCCGCATCCATGTCGCGCTGGTTCTGATCACCCTTGGACTCCACGCTGGTCTCCGTAGTGGTACTGCTTCGCTGTCATCGGCCGCGGCTCGCGCAGGTCTCGTGAGCGTATCGTCCGGGGCGCGCCGGCGTCGTGTCGAGCCGGTGCACGAACGGTTACATCTCGTAGCCTCGTGGGTTCTCGGCCGGGAACCCCGGCGACGAGCGCGGACCGCCTTGGCGCCCTAGGGCCGTGCCGTCCCCGGCCCCCGCCCTGGTGTACCAGCCGGGTCTAGCATGTCTGCATGAACCGGGGATCATGATCGGGCCGATCGGTGCCTGGCGTCGCCGGCCTGTCACGTGGCTGGGCGCGCTCGTCACCGCCGCTGTGCTGGTGGGCGTCATCGGCGGCCCGCCCATGGCTGCCCTCGGCCGGGAAGCCTCCGACGACCGTGGCCCTGCGACTGCGCACAGCTTGGTCTCCGGGGTGCTGGCTGAACGCGAGGTCTTCGGCTTCCTGCCCTATTGGGAGCTGGGCGATGCCGACAGCCTGGACCTCGATATCCTGACCACCCTGGCCTGGTTCAGCGTGGAAGCCGGTGCCGATGGCTGGCTCGTACGGCGGACGACGGACGGGTCGGCTGCCCCCGGCTGGGCGGGATGGACCGGGGAGTCGGGTGCCAGGCTGCGGTTTCGAGCCCAGGAAGCCGGCGTCCGCGTCGTGCTCACCGTCGAGCGTTTCGCCTGGGACCGCGCGGGGATGAAGGCCACGGTCGCCCTGCTGAGCGACCCGTTGGCGCGCGCCGTGCTCGTCCGCGACATCGTGGACACGGTGACCGTCCGCGGAGGCGACGGCGTCAACCTCGACTTCGAGCCGATGCCGTCGACGGTGAGTCGCGAGTTCCTCCAGCTGGTGCGTGAGCTCCGAACCGGCCTGGATGCGGTGGACGACCGGTTGCAGCTGACGTTCGACCTGCCCCCCTCGATTCGGGGCTATCGACTGAGGCGCCTGGTTGCGCCCGATGCTGCAGATGCTGTCGTGCTTATGGGCTACGAGTACCGCACCGCCAGCAGTCGGACGGCAGGACCGGTCGCGCCGCTGCGGGATGCCGGTGGGCTGGACCTGCGTGCTTCGGCCAGACGTGCGCTCGCGCGCGTGCCGGCTGATCGGCTGATCTTGGCGCTGCCCTGGTACGGACGCGCGTGGTCCACCCGGAGCGAGGAGCCACGGTCGAGGACGCGTCGCGGCGATCGCTTCATCGGTCCCTCGGCTGCTCCCTACGAGGTCTCCGTGGCCCGGGCCTCCCTGGCCGGACGACGCTATGAGCGTTCATCGGCTTCTGCCTGGAGCGCCTATCTGGCGGCGGCCTGCTCCACCTGTCCCGTCGGCTGGCGCCAACTCTGGTACGACGATGTCGACAGCATGCGAGCCAAGGTCGGCTTCGCCCTGCGCCGGGGCCTGCGGGGTGTCGGCATCTGGGCCCTGGGGCAGCAGGGTGACCGGCCGGAGCTGTGGTCCGCCCTGCGCTTCTCCCTCGAGGACACCTCCGATGACGTGCCACCCGTCGGCCGCGTGTCGCTGTCGGCCGACAGTGTGCTCGGCACCCGGGACGGCCTCCCGGTGGTGGGGTCATCGGTCGTGCTGCTCATGGAGGCTGACGATGGGGCTGACGGGAGCGGCGTCGCGTTCGTACGGATCGCCCCGCGTGGCGGCCGAACCGAACGGGGCTCCCTGCGGAGAGGCACCACCTTCCCCGCTGCCGACCTCGTGCGCATCGCGATGCCGGGGGCCGAGCCCCTGGCCGACGTATTCGTGCCCGGCGGTGAAGCGCCACCGATCGTGCCGCCGCCGGCCTCGGATCCCGATCACGATCCCGGTCGGCGGGTACTCTTCGTCGGCTGGCGCGACGTGGCCGGCAACTGGTCCACGCCACAGCGTCTGGACGTCTACTACGATTCCGATCTAACCTCGCAGTGATGCACGCACAGCTCAGGGCGTTCGGGGTGCTCGAGATCGATGGCCGGCGCTACGAGCACGACGTGGTCATCGAGAAGGGCAGGGTCCGCAAGCGCAAGAAGGGCCCCTCGCGAGCGCATCGGCAGGGATACGGGCACACGCCGCTCTCCGCCGACGAGGCCATCCCCTGGTCCGCGCCGAGGCTCATCATCGGCACCGGGGCATCCGGGCAGCTGCCGATCATGCCCGCGGTCTATGCGCAAGCGGAACGGCGCGGCGTGGACGTCATCGCCGAACCCACCGCCTCGGCCTGCGAGCGACTGCGTGACCTCGACCCGGCATCGTACGCCGCCATCCTGCACGTGACCTGCTGATGTGCCGGGACGGCGGAGCAAGGAGGAGCGCGGTATGCGCCTGACATCGTCGGCCTTCGAGGACGAGGGCTTCATCCCGCGTCGCTACACCTGTGCGGGGGAGGATGTCTCTCCGCCCTTGTCGATCCACGACATCCCAGCCGAGGCGGTCTCGCTGGTGCTGGTGATGGATGATCCTGATGCGCCCGCAGGCACGTGGGACCATTGGCTGGCGTACGACGTCCAGCCCACTGCGCAGATCCCGGAGGCGGTGGCGTCGCTCGGCACGAGCGGAACCAACTCGTCGGGCCGGACCGGCTACAGCGGACCCTGTCCACCGAGCGGGACGCATCGCTACTACCTCCACGCCTATGCCCTGGACGTCCGCCTGGGGCTCGGGGCGGGTGCGGACAAGGCCATGCTGCGCACCGCTATGAGCGGCCACGTCCTTGCCGAAGCCAGCCTGATGGGTCGCTTCAGCCGACCCTGATCAGGACATCGCCTGCCCTCGTCACGGCTGCCGCGCGCATGCTCGGCCGCGGCCCAGATCTGGCGTTTGACCGGTTGGCCCGTCTTCCCTATCGTTTGCGTTCCACCCACGAGCCCGGGGAGGCGGTCGGGGCCCCCGGGTTGCTCGGGACCCCTCCTTCCGTAGACCCTGGGTGAGCACACCCATCGAAGGATGCGCGCCATGCTCCAGACACAGCCGAAGAAGGGACTCTACGACCCACGCTTCGAGCATGACGCATGCGGTGTCGGCTTCGTGGCGGACCTCA
>DATHSE010000024.1:0-5738 GCA_035464455.1 Anaerolineae bacterium
GGCCTTCCGGTTCTGAGCGCCGCGTTCGTGGCGCTACTCGCCATCTCCAACGGTACCTACCTAGCCAGTAAGGCCGCGCCTCACACACAGCAACAGCCGCCGCAGTAGGCCGCGACGATCGAGTACCGCCTTCCCTCCGACAGGGAGACCTACGGGGTCGCGCAGCAGCGTGACATCAACTTCTACGGCATCACAGTCAAGGTCAGAGAAGCCGAAGATGTCGACGACGCTCTGCTTAGAGCACGCTTGGCTAACCCGCGCAGGCGTACCCGCTGCGGTGCTCCAGCGATGCGGCGTGGGGCCCTGCCTTCCGCTTTTGCTCGCCGCGCGGCTACACAGGGGTCAGGGCAGGGGTCAGGGCATCGTCGACCGCCCCCAGGCAGCCCGAAGCAGGCCATCTCACGCTTGGGGAGTGGAGCCGACACTCGGATTTGAACCGAGGACCTGCTGTTTACGAAACAGCTGCTCTACCACTGAGCTATGTCGGCTTCGGCGCATAGTCTAGCCGGTCGCCGAAACGTGTCGCCGCCCATGTGTCGGTCGACGTCCGAGCCCAGCACGCCCCCATGTGCGTGCCGTACGCTCCGTCGGTGAACCAACCAGTACGCGCGATCCGCCCAGCCCGGCCGCTGGGAGTGGCGCTGGTGGCGCTCTTCATGCTGACAGACGCGATCGTGGGGGGCTTGGAGGCCCTGGGTCAACTGCCGGAGATGGTGGACCGCGGCCCGCTGCTCAACGCCTCGGACGTCGGTGCTGGCGTGCTCGCCGCCACCGCCGCCCTGAAGGTCGTCGTTGCCGTGGGCCTCTGGATGGGATCGAAGTGGGCGTGGGTGCTGACCATGCTCCTGGTCGGCCTGAGCCTCGTCGTCCTGATCCTGCTCTACGTCGCCGGTGTCGACGAGCCCCGCTACCTGCGCCTGGCCATCAACGTCGTCATCGCCTTCTACCTCAACCAGGGCCTGGTGCGCGAGTACTTCGAGCGCCACGACGACGTCGCACGTGGCATCGAGGCGCCCCGATGACGCCCCGGTCTGACGACCTCGCCCTACTCCAGAGGTACGAGCCGGTCGTCCGTTACACCAAGGGCGAGCTCTTCTTTCCCGCCTCGGTCGAAGGCTACATCGCTGCGTGCGACCTGCTGGTGGGGACGTCCGAGGAAGACGCACGGATCCTGGTGCCGCAGGGCCGGCTGACGACAGGCTCCATCGCGGCGTTCGACGCGCCACCAGGGCAGAGTCTCTACCTGCGCCTCGTGCAGAAGCCGCTCGGCGGCATCGAGCTGCAGCGCTGGCGCCTCCGTCCCGACCGCGTGCCCTTCAGCGCTCCGGGGCGACTGGCTCGCGTGGGACTCTTCGCGCGGCTGCTGGACGCCGGTTTCGCGGCCTCGCTGCTGCTGCGCGGCTCCGTGCCTGGAGGCACCGCGGCGGCAGCCCAGATCAAGTACGCCGCCGCCCACGAGGCGGACCCCCGCTTCGTCTATCACGGCCGGGTGGTCCGCAGCGGTGGCTGGATCACCCTCCACTACCTCTACTTCTACTTCATGAACGACTACCGCTCCACGTTCCACGGGGTCAATGATCACGAGGCCGACTGGGAGCAGGTCTTCATCTACCTCGAGGACGCGCCTGGCGGTCCGCGCCCGGTATGGATCGCGGCGGCGGCGCACGACTACACCGGCGACGAGCTCCGCCGTCGCTGGGACGACCCGACCCTCGAGATCATCGATGGACACCCGGTCATCAACGCGGGGGCCGGCTCGCACGCCAGCTACTTCGAGCGTGGCGAATACCTCACCGAAGTGCCCATCCCCGCCCTCCAGGGCCTGGCCAGCTTCCTTGAGGTCGCACGCGAGTTCTGGCGCGACACGCTCCGCCAGCCGGACCCGGGCGATCTGCGGGCGGCGCTCTCCAGCGCGCTATCGGTGCCCTTCGTCGACTACGCGCGCGGTGACGGCGTGGCCATCGGTCCGGGGCAGGTCAACAGCTGGTCTCCCGTCCTCATCGACGACGCCATCGACTGGGTGGATGGCTACCGTGGCCTCTTCGGGCTCGACACACACGACCGCTTCGCCGGCGAGCGCGCGCCGGCAGGTCCCAAGTACACCCGCTCCGGCACGGTCCGCCAGTCGTGGAACGATCCCCTCGGCTTCGCCGGACTGGACAAGGTGGCGCCGCCGCACCGTCAGCCGAAGCTGATCGGAGAGCGCATCCTCGAGCTGGAGGCCCAGGCTTCCGCTGTCGCTGCCGAGGCGGCCCGGCTCTCGCAGGCGCTGCCAGGGCTGGAGCTGGAGGTGCGTTCGCTGGCCGAGTCCGGCTCGACGCGCGCCCTGCACGAGACTCGGGCTGCGGAGCTGGAGGTTGGCGAAGCCGAGCTGGCTGCGCTGCGGGCCCGAGGGGCCAGCATCGGCGACGCCATCGGCGCCCTGCGGGGGGAGCTCACCGATCTCGAGGCCGGAGACCTGGGCGATCCGCAGGGTCACCTGCGGCACCCCCACCGTCCGGTGCCCCCTGAGGAGACCCGCTACAACGTGCTCGTCGAGATCTGGTCGGCTGTGAGCGTGGGTGTGCTGCTGCTCGTCGTCGCCGGCCTGGTCTTCGTGCGCCTGGTGCCCTGGTGGGGTGCCTTGCTCGTCGGCCTCATCGGCTACATCCTCATCGAATCGGCCCTGCGTCGACGGCTGACCCGGCTGCTGCTCCGATCGGTGCTCATCCTGGCCGTCGTGGGCGCGCTCATCCTGGTCGTTGACTTCGCCCTCGAGCTGGTGCTGCTCGCCGTCGTCGGACTGGCGCTGGTGGTCGTCCTGGACAACGTGCGCGAGGTCTCTGGCCGCTGATCGGACCGCCGGTCAGGGAAGCGTCCTGAACCCCGCCGTCCGGAAGTCGATATCGACCGCGATAGCGCGCTCGATGCCTGCGCGCCGCATGAAGGCGAAGCTGGTTCGATCGACGAGCGACACCGATGATCCGACCGTTTCGCGGAACGCAGCGATGGCGGCGCCATGCAGCTCCGCGTCGACGGGTGTCACCTCGAGTGCGGGAAGCACGCGGTCGATGATGTCGGCCGCGACGGATGCACCGAACCGCCGTCGGGCCACGGCCAGCGTCTCGACCACGACGTAGGCGTGGGTCACCAGCGGCTCGCTGCCACCCATGGTGAATGCCTCGACGGCCCCACGGTGCGCCGGGTCATCGCGGTCGATGAGCGCGAGGATCCCGCTCGTGTCCACGAACAGGGTCACCAGCGCTCACCCGCGAGCAACTCGTCATGGTCGCGCGCCACCGTGCCTGTACCTGACGCTGCCGAGCCCGCCGTCGCGAGCAGCGTCTCCAGGCGCTCGAGCCGGGCGCTCTCCTCGTCGGGAACGACGCGATCCACGGCATCACGGATCACCGCCGCCAGCGACACGTTGCGTCGACGCGCCTCTCGCCGGAGGCGACGCATCTGCTCGTCAGTGAGGGAGATCTGCGTGCGGATCACACGCTGATGATAACAGTGTAGGCACTCGTGATGTAAGCAGCCCCTCGGACCGCCGGACCCTGCTTCGATCTCAGCTCGGGTGCAGCTGCCCCGTCGGGATGGTCACACTCAGGCATCGGTAACGTCCGAGGCGCCCCAGGATGGCAGCGCTGCGCTCGCGGTCGAGGACGCTGCCCGGTACCAGCTCCCACTCACCATCCGCGCGCTCGAGCTCGATGGCAGCCATCTCGCCCTCCCGGTACACGATCGGTACCCCGCAGTAGCTGAAGGCGAGGGTCCCCGGAGGCAGCTCGACCGCGGTCTCCTCGTCCTCGACATCGAGGAACTGCGCCGATGTGGCTGCATCGAGCAGCTCGCTCCGCGCGATGAGGCGTGGCGCGAAGTGGATGCAGCCCTCGCGGACCTCGACACCGAGCTCCCCGAAGCGCGTCAGCACCTGCTCCTTCACCTGCCCGGTCATGCCCGGCTGCTGGGCGCCCAGGTGCTGGGGGGTGTGGGAGTAGGGGTCGGTGGGGAAGGCACCGTGCACCACGGGGTCCTTGCGGAAGCCCAGCCCATCGCGGATGTCGTGGTAGATGTCCGCGAGGGATGCCGCAGCGGCCGGGTCGGTCGTGCGCTGGAAGGTCCGTTGCACGGCCAGGGCAAGCTTGGCCACCATGTGCCAGTAGATGCTGCCCAGGCCCTCGAACATGAAGAAACGGTCGCTGCGTCCGGTGAACTCGTCGTGGCCGAACGTGGCCCGCCACAGGTCGCGCACGGCTTCGCGAGCGCCCGGCTCCGCGCCGATGGCATCGAGACGGCGCTCGACGTCGGCCAGCGTGCTCAGGTCCGCGTGGAAGTGCCACGCTCCGTCACGGTCCGCCACGAACAGGGATGGATGGGTCAGTGGCGGCGTCCCGGCGATGGTGTTGCGCTCCAGGAACGGCAGCTGGGCACGATCGGGATAGAGCAGGTAGCTGTGCTGGTCGGCTCGGTACAGCCGGCTCGTTCGCAGAGCCGCGAGCAGCTCGATCGACTCGCGCTCGTCGAGGAGTCCCGATTCGAGCACCGAGACCTGGCCTTCCAGCATCGGCCCCAGGTGGCGCACGCTCGCGCGCTCATCCTCGATCCGCAGCAGGTCGTAGCTGTGGAACAGTCCGTCGGCTCGCCGGCTGGCCCTGATGGTCGCTTCCATCAGCGCGCTCGCCGACTCCAGCAGCGATCGGATGGTCGCCACGGGCGTGGCGACGGCCGCGCCCAGGTCTCCCGCGTACACGGCCTGCCGGTGCAGCTCGCCGGCTCGCCCCAGCCGCAGCATGGTGGCGTAGCGGGCCTCGTCATCCAGCGGCAGTCGTGTCGCGCCGATGATATCGACGAGCTCGTCCAGCAGGTCGCGCACCGGCACCGAGAGCGTGACGTTGTCGTCCCCGGAGAACGTCTCGAGCAGGAACGTCGCGTAGCTCACCATCGCGTTGAGCGTCACCAGCGACAGGCCACAGCCCGCCAGCGCGTTGTTGGCGTCGTTCCACTCCGGGCGCTGGGTGTTCAGCCAGATGCCGCTGCCGGGCACCAGGTTGGTGAGCTTCACCAGCAGCGGCACGAGCAGCTTCTCGGCCAGCGTGACCAGGCGTACCTCTCCCTCGTCGTCACGCAGCAGGTAGCCGTCGGCGCCCATCTCGCGGCAGGCGGCGCGGAGTGCCGCGTGGCGATCTGCATCGAAGGCGATGGTGTGGCGGGGGTCCTGCGCGATTGAGGCGAAGCCGGCGATGCGGTAGGGGACGTCCGCGTAGGCGTAGATGCACTCGTCCAGTCCCGCTCGCAATGCCCCCGGTTCGTGCCGCTCGTAGGCCTCCAGCAATCGGTGCAGGTAGACGATCTGGTGGTCGCCCCAGTAGCCGATGTGGCTCCACGGGTCGTCCGGGTCATCCACCTCCCAGTCGATGCCGGCGCGGGTGATGCGGTAGGGGTTGTAGCCATCGGCCGTGGATGCATCAAGGAACACGGCGATGAACTGCGGCAGGTAGCCCGGGTAGCTCACGGCGAGAGCCTCCCAGTTCTGGAAGATGTCGCGCCAGTTGCCCTCGTAGCCGTAGACGGGCTTGTCTTGCTCGTCGCGCACGCGGATGGAGAACCAGTTCCATGGCCGACTCGGATCGCCGTGTCGGCGGCTGAAGGTCAGCGGCAGGTAGCAGCGCACGAGGCGCACCAGCTGGGGGTCGCTCCGCCGACCTGCCGCCGCCATGAGCTCGTCGATCGGCATCCACGTCGGCAGCGATCGCAGC
>DATHSE010000025.1:0-1867 GCA_035464455.1 Anaerolineae bacterium
ACCGCACCGACCCCGAGTACTGGCAGAAGTGGTTCCCGGCCGACTTCGTGACCGAATCATTCCCCGGACAGTTCCGCAACTGGTTCTACTCGATGCTGGCGATGGGCACCGTGCTGCGCAACGAGGCTCCGTTCAAGTCCCTGTTCGGCTACGCCACGCTCTACGGCGAGGACGGGCGGCCCATGCACAAGTCCTGGGGCAACGCCATCGAGTTCAACGAGGCCGCCGAGCGCATGGGGGTCGACGTCATGCGCTGGATGTACGCCACCGCCCGCCCCGAGGACAACATCCTCTTCGGCTACCACACGGCCGATGAGGCGCGCCGCGAGCTGCTGGTGCTGTGGAACGTGCTGGCCTTCCTCACCACCTACGCCCGCCTGGGCGACTGGCAGCCCGACGATGACGTCATCGGCCGCCAAGCCGACGACCACGATCGCAGCCTGCTCGACCGCTGGATCCTGTCGCGAGCCGCGGACATGGCCGAGCGCGCCGGTGTGCGCATGGCGGAGTACGACACGCGTGGTGCCACCCGTGCCATCAGCGGCTTCGTGGACGACCTCTCGACGTGGTGGCTGCGCCGCTCCCGTCGGCGACTCTCGCGTGGGGAAGTCGGCGGCGACCGCGATGCCGCCTTCGGCACGCTGCACCTCTCGCTCGTCACGGTGGCCCGCACCATGGCGCCGCTGCTGCCCTTCCTGGCCGAGGAGCTCTACCAGGTGCTGGTGACGCCGGCCCAGGCCGATGCGCCCGAGTCGGTGCACCTCACTCGCTGGCCGGCGGAGGACGTGGCGGCTCTGCGCGATGTGCAGCTGGAGAGCGCGATGGCCGACCTGCGCCGCGCGGTTGAGCTCGGCCGCACGCTTCGCAGCCGTGCCGGGATCCGGGTTCGGCAGCCGCTGGCCCGGCTGTGGCTGGCGATGCCGACGGGTGCGCTGCGCCACGGCCTCGACGGTGGCGCCACCGATGAGCTGCTGGCGTTGCTGGCGGATGAGCTGAACGTCAAGTCCGTCGAGGTCATCGGCGATGAGTCGGCCCTGGTGGAGCGCCGCGTGAAGCCGCTGCTGCCGGTCATCGGCAAGCGCTACGGCGCCGCCATCCCGGCCATCATGGCTGCCGCGCGGGCCGACGAGGTGGAGTACCACGACGACGGCTCGGTCACGCTCGCGGGTGTCACGCTGGGGCCGGACGAGGTCGAGGTCCTGGCCACCCCGCGAGCCGGCACGGCGGTGGCCCACGACGAGGGCATCGTGGTGGTCATCGACACGGAGCTGACGGCGGAGCTGATCGCCGAGGGCGACGCGCGCGAGCTGACACGAGCGGTGCAGGAGCTGCGCAAGCAGGCCGAGCTGGCGCTTGATGCCCGCATCACCCTGCTCCTCGACGGACCACCCGGGACGCCCGACCGCCTCGCGCCACATCTCTCCTCGCTCGCCGCGGACACGCTGGCCGATGCGGTCAGGTGGGGAGCGGTGCCGGCGGGCAGCAGCGCACTCGAGGTCGCCCTCGACGCGGGCAGCGTGACGGTGGCGCTGGCGGGCGGCGGTGGCTGAGGCGCCGGCCTCGATCACATCATCCGAGGCCCGCGAGACGCCCGCAGGTCGGCGTGGGCGCTGGGCGCTCTTCGGCGGCCTGGCCGGCGCCGTCGTGCTGCTCGACCAGCTCACCAAGGTGTGGGTCGATGGCGCCTTCGCGTTGGCGTCGCGCGGCATCCCGGCCGGCGAGCCGGGCGGGCCTACGGAGCTCGTGGGCGACCTGCTGCGCATCGCCAAGACCTACAACGACGGCGCCATCTTCGGCTTTCTGGAGTCATCGGCCATGCTCATGGCGGCGCTCTCGGTGCTGGTCATCATCGGCATCGTCTGGTACG
>DATHSE010000026.1:0-6422 GCA_035464455.1 Anaerolineae bacterium
GGCGCCCGGGGAATGGGCGTCGCGGCAGAGCGGATCGACGTGCGCGTCGTGGCAGAGCGGATCGACGTGCGCGTCGTGGCAGAGCGGATCGACGTGCGCGTCGCGGCAGAGCGGATCGACGTGCCGCAGCAGGATGCCTGCTGCTCATTGACCCGCCGCCCGATCCGGTGGCGGGGAGCATCCACGACCGCACCACGAGCCAGGTGTCGGCAGCGTGCTTCAGGAGGGCGCATCGACCCAGTGGCCGGTGGTCGCGTCCCAAGTCGCGACTAGCCTGACCTCGTCCGGCGCTGCATCCATCAGCGCGCGGTCGCGTGCCCGGACGACCGTCTCGTCCCAGCCGGGCGGTTCCAGGCGTGGGGCCAGGTCGGCCAGCGGGGCCAGCACGAAGAGTCGATGCCGTGCCGACGGATGCGGCACCTCCAGCCACTGCGGGTCGCCCCGAGCAGGATCGGCGCTAAGGGCAGCGGCTGCCCGCTCCACGCGTAGCCGGTGGTTTCCATAGAGCAGCAGGTCAAGGTCGATCTCGCGCGGGCCCCAGCGCTGGCGATCGACCCGGCCCAGGGCGCGCTCGAGACGCTTGAGCGCGACCAGCACGTCCATCGCACCGACCTCGGGTGAGACACCGGCGGGGACGCGCAGATGGATGACCGCGTTGAGGAAGTCGTCCTGCTCGACCGGTCCCACCGGCCGCGTGCGATACAGGGGCGACACCCCTGCCAGCGACGCACGGGGCAACATGGACAGGGTCGAGATAGCGGTCTCGAGCGAAGCCCGCGGCGAGCCTACGTTGGCGCCCAGGCCGATCCAGGCGTCCTCCACTGGTTCCATGCCAACCATGATGCACACTCGGGTCCGCGGCCGCCTGCGGTAACATCCACCCGCGCTCGCATCGTTCCCGGGGCGCTTTGCTTCGGGCTGGTGAGCAGGTTCGTGACCGCGGCTCGCTGAGGAACCGTATTTGACCGCTCCGCTCTGGTACGTCATCGGCTTCGCCATCGCCGGCTTCAGCTTCGTGTTCCTCACCATCGGCTTGTCGTGGCTCATCTCGCATCGCCACAAGGGTGATCAGCACAAGGGCCTGCCGTACGAGTCGGGCATCGACACCTACGGCGACACCCGTGGACGCTTCGGCCTCTCGTTCTATCTCTACGCGCTGCTGTTCGTAGCCTTCGACATCGAGGTGATCTTCATCGCGCTGTGGGCGCTGGTCTTCGACGACATCCTCATGGGTGGCTTCCTGGGCATGCTCGTGTTCGTCGGCATCATGGAGGTCTCGGTGCTCTATGCCGCGAAGAAGGGCCTGCTGACATGGAAGTGAGCGAGCACGACAAGGCGCGCCAGCCCGGCGTCGCCACGACCGAGCCCAGGCCCGGCGACGCCACGACCGCGCCCAAGCCCGGCACCATCGTGCTGCCCAACACCACCTGGGTCCCGGCCGACGAGGATGCCTACAGCGGCCAGCCCGCCAGCATCGACCATCTCAAGGAGCTGGAGCTCGCCGACAAGGGCGACAACGCCCGCTGGGGCGCCCTCGACGTCATCCCCACGCACGCGGACCTGCTGCTCGACTACGTTCGCGCCAACAGCCTCTGGCCGCTGCTGTCAGGGCTGGCCTGCTGCGCCATGGAGATGATGTCCGCGGCTACGCCGGTCAACGACATGGACCGCTTCAACATGTTCCCCTTCCGTGCCAGCCCGCGCCAGGCGGACGTGCTCATCGTGGCCGGTACGCTGACCACCAAGATGGCGGGTCCGCTCATCCGCTTGTGGGAGCAGATGCCCGAGCCGAAGTGGTGCGTGGCCATGGGCGACTGCACCTGCTCAGGCGGGCGCTACAAGCGCTCCTATGCCACCGTCGAGGGCATCGACCGCATCATGCCCGTCGACGTCTACGTGCCTGGCTGCCCACCGCGGCCGGAGGGACTGATCTACGGGATGCTGAAGCTGCAGCAGCTCATCCTCGAACGCCGCGGGCAGTGGAACGACCGCAAGGTCGGTCCCTCGGTGCCCGAAGGCGCCTAGCCGCAGGAGTCGAACCACGGACACGCGCATGCTCCACCTGCTCGATGACCGCCTCAGCCATCTTCTCGTGGTACCCGCGGAAGCCATGGGCGATACCATCGAGCTTGTCACCGGGGCGGGTTCACTGCCGTCGCTCATGCGGACGCTGCGCGAGGACGGCGACCTGCGCTTCGAGGTGCTGGCGGACATGTGCGGCGTGGATACCGGGGTGACGATGCAGGTGGTCTACCACCTGTGGTCTCCCTTGAGCCCGGACTGGGTCCGTGTCATCGCCGACGGTCTCTCGCGCGACGACCCACGAGTGCCGTCGATGACCTTCCTCTGGCCGGGCGCGGAATGGGCCGAGCGCGAGGCCTACGACATGTTCGGCATCGAGTTCGAGGGCAACCGCGACCTGCGTCGCATCTACATGCCGCCCGACTACCTGGCCTTCCCGCTGCGCAAGGACTTCGCCATGCCGGACGACGCCTCGCGTTCCCCGGGCCAGGGCATCCGCCACATGGAGCGGCCGGCGGCGCCGGGGGACGTTCGCCACGACCCCGTCATCCGCACCAGCCCAGGCGCAGGTGCTCGCATCGGGCCCGATGGCCAGCCGTTGACGCTGCCGGCCGGCAGAGCCGCTGAGGCCAGGCAGCTGGGGAAGGGCGAGGCATCGACGTGAGCACGGACCGTGAGCAGATCCGCTCCCTCGACGATCCCGATGTACTGGTCCAGACGCCGGCCACCATCTACGACACCATCCCGCCGCTGACCCCGCGTACCGAGAGGGAAGCCGAGTTCTACCAGCTCGAGGACGGGGAGATGTTCATCAACCTCGGGCCCCAGCACCCTTCCACCCACGGCGTGCTGCGAGTGGTGCTCAAGATCGACGGCGAGAGGATCGTCGACCTCGATCCGGTGCTGGGCTATCTCCACCGCGGGGTCGAGAAGATCTGCGAGCATGGCGACTGGCACCACGCCATCAGCAATTGCGACCCCCTCGAGTACGTGGCCTCCATGTTCAGCGAGGCATTGCCAGTGCTGACGGCGGAGAAGCTGCTCGACCTGGCGGTGCCCCGGCGAGCCGACTACATCCGCGTACTGGCGTGGGAGCTGAATCGCATAGCCAGCCACTCGCTCTTCATCGGCTGGCTGGCGCTCGACCTCGGCGGCATCACTCCCATCCTGTATGGCTTCGCCGAGCGCGACGAGATCGTCGAGATGCTGGCCGCGCTGACGGGCCAGAAGCTGCTCTTCAACTACCTCCGCATCGGCGGCGTCAATGGTGATCTCAGCCATGACTTCATGAGCCGCCTGGGCGACTGGATGGGCCGCGCCGGCAAGCACATCGAATCACAGGCCAAGCTGCTCAACGAGAACGAGATCTTCGTCAACCGCACCAAGGGCCTGGGGGTGCTCGATCGCGCCACATCCCTGCGGCTGGGCATGAGCGGTCCTCCGCTGCGCGCGACAGGCGTGCCCTACGACGTTCGGCGCGCCCACCCCTACAGCGTCTACCCAGAGCTCGAGTTCGACATCCCGGTGCGGACCGAGGGTGACTCCTACGCGCGCTACCTGCTTCACATCGAGGAGATCAAGCAGTCCTTGCGGATCATCGACCAGGTGCTGCACCGGATGCCCGACGGGCCGGTGACGGCCAAGCTGCCGCGGCTCATCCGCGTGCCGCCGGGCCGTGCCTTCGCAGCGCTCGAGTCGCCGCGCGGCCAGTACGCCGCCTATGCCATCAGCGACGGCTCCGATCAGCCGTTCCGCTTCCGCATCCACGATCCGTCGTACTTCAACCTGCAAGCGGTGGGCGAGCTCACACGTGGCCACCTGCTGGCTGACATCATGGCCATCATGGCCAGCCTGGACCCGGTCATGGGTGGGATCGACAAGTGAGCGCCGTCGGCAATCCCTGGAACCGACTCAGCCTCGGCGGCAAGATCCTGCTGCCACTCCTCGCGCTGATCGTCATGCTGGCCGTGGGTGGGGCGGTCCTGTGGATCACGGGCGTGGGACCGCGGGCCAGCGCATGGGTCATCGAGACCGGCGAGGCCAACATCGAGATCCTGCGCTTCCTGGCCGCCGCCACCGGCATCCTGCTATTCACCATCCCCGCCGCCTTCGTGATCATCTTCATGGAGCTGAAGATCATCGCCATGATGAACCTGCGCCTGGGGCCCAACCGCACCGGGCCCTGGGGAACGCTGGCCTCCACCATGGCCGGCCTCAAGGTGCTGGCCAAGGAGGACTTCACGCCGCGCGGCGTCGACGTCCCCGTCTTCACGCTGGCGCCGGCGGTGGCGTTCCTGGCCTCGGTGCTGACGCTGCTGGTCATCCCCTTCGCGCCGGGCATGGTGGGCTACGAGATGGAGCTGGGCCTGCTGTACTTCTTCGCCGTCAGCGGGCTGGGCGTGGTGGGCCTGATGATGGCCGGCTGGTCGAGCTTCAACAAATACTCGCTGCTGGGCGGCCTGCGTGCTGCCGCCGCGGTCGTCAGCTACGAACTGCCGCTCATCCTCGGCGTCATGGGCGTGGTCATGCTGTCAGGTACGCTCAACCTCGGCCAGATCATCGAGCAGCAGTCGGGCGGCATCCTCAGCTGGTACGTGTGGCAGCAGCCACTGGCGCTGATCATCTTCTTCGTCGCGGCGACCGCCGAGGCCGGCCGTACACCCTTCGACTACACCGAGGCCGACTCTGAGCTGGTGGCCGGCTTCGCCACCGAGTACAGCGGCATGCGCTTCGGCTTCTTCTTCTTCGCCGAGTACGTCAACGTCTTCATCCTTTCGGCGCTGACGGTGACGCTCTTCCTTGGTGGCCCCCACGGCCTGATCGACATCGACCCCATCCTGGCCTTCTTCGGCATCGCCACGCCGGTCGACCTGGCCGCCATCGACCTGGGCTCGCTGGGAGGATGGCTGCTCGTCATCCCGCTGCTGGTGCCGCTGCTGCTGACGCTGGCCCTGGCCGCGCTGGTGTGGATGGTCAAGTCCTCATGGGGCCTCATCACGTCGCTGGTCGTCGGGTTCGTGCTGGCCAACCTGCTGCTGATGGGAGCGTTCAGCATCTGGGCACTCTTCAGCTTCGAGGCGCTGATGGGTACGATCTGGTTCCTGGGCAAGTCCTTCGCGCTGGTGGCGCTGTTCGTGCTCATGCGTGCCACCTACCCCCGTGTGCGTATCGACCAGATGATGAACCTCGCCTGGAAGTGGCTGATGCCAGCGGCGCTGCTGAACATCTTCATCACCGGCGCCGCCATCATCATCATCAAGGAGTACCTCGCGTGAGGACGGACAGGATCCCGGGCCTGGCCATCATCAAGGGCATGGCCTTCGCCGTGCGGCAGGTCTTCAGGCCGAAGGTGACGGTGCGCTACCCGGAGGAGGTCAACGACATCTCCCCGCGCCAGCGGGGTCGCCTCGTGCTCCTCTACGACGAGGCCGGCACGCTCAAATGCGAGACCTGCTTCCAGTGCGCGGCTGCATGCCCGGTGGAATGCATCGACATGGGGGGCGTCGACACCCGCGATCGCTACCACGTCCACTGGGGTCCGGCCGAGCAGTATGCCGAACGGCGCGAGGAGTCGGCACTGCGCCGATCGGGACGAACGGTGCCGGACCGCACGTTCGATCCCTTCGAGCTGATCGACCTGGCTCCTCTCGACGAGATCCTGGCGGCCGAGGGCTACAAGCCGCGACGTGCACTGCCGATCCTGGCGCAGACACAAGGCGCCTATGGCTACCTGCCGGTCGCGGCGCTGCAGCACATCGCGCACCAGACCGGCATCGGCTACAGCGAGCTCTACGGCATCGCCAGCTCGTACCCGCATCTCCACTTCGAGCCACCCGTAGGTCACGTCGTGCGCGTCTGCCGTTGCACGCAGTGCCTGCTGCTGGGCGGCGGCCCTGTGCTCGCCGCCTTTCGCGAGCACCTCGGCACCGACGTCGGTGGCGTGAGCCCCGACGGCGCGGTGCGACTGGGCACGACCGATTGCCGCGGAGCATCTTCCACGACGCCCTACGTCGAGATCGACGGCGAGGCGCTGCCCCGCTCGAGCCCCGAGGATGCGGCCACCATCGCGGCAGCTCTCCGGGCCAGTGCCGCACAGGGAGCGGCCGCATGAGCCTGCCCATCCTCAGCGGCGCACGCGGCTGGCCGTCCGTGCTGCTGGCGCGCGCCACTGAGGGCGAGTTGCCGGACCTGGCGGCGGCCGAACAGGGAGGTGCCTGGGCGGCATACCACAAGGCCGTCTCCGAGCTGACGCCCGACGCAGTCATCAGCATCGTCAGCGAGTCCGGCCTGCGCGGCCGGGGTGGCGCCGGCTACCCTACCGGATCCAAATGGCGCGACTGTGCGAGCCAATCCGAGCCGCTGCGCTACGTGGTGGCCAACGGCTTCGAGGCCGACCCCGG
>DATHSE010000027.1:0-4968 GCA_035464455.1 Anaerolineae bacterium
GTACGTGGCACCCGCGTTGGCGTGGGGCATGTTGCGCGAGCTGCATGCTCCGCGCACCTCGCCGTATGACGCGCTCACCGAGCGCGAGCGCGAGGTCCTGGAGCTGGTCGCGGAGGGGCTCAGCAACCATGAGGTGGGGGAGCGGCTGGGCCTGGCCGAGAAGACCATCAAGCACTACATGACCAACATCCTCGGCAAGCTGCAGGTCCGCAGCCGCGTCGAAGCGGCGCTGCTGGTCGTCCGCGAGGGTCCGCCGCAGAAGAGCTAGCGCCTCGTCGTCGGTGCCCCTCGTTCAGCCCGTCGCCCAGAGCGCGTCGACGGAGAGGTAGCGCTCGCCGCTGTCGTAGGTGAAGGTCAGCACGCGGGAGCCGTCGGGGATCTGGGGACGCAACTGCGCCACGGCTGCCAGCGAGGCGCCCGACGAGATACCCACCAGCACGCCCTCCTCGCGCGCCGAGCGCCGCGCGTAGGCCATCGCGTCCTCCGGCGCGACCTGCACGATCCCGTCGAAGAGTTCGGGCCTGGTCACCTCGGGGATGAAGCCGGCGCCGATGCCCTGGATAGGGTGTGGCGTGTGGCTGCCGCCCGAGAGGACCGGCGAGAGGGTCGGCTCGACGGCGTAGACCCGGAGCGATGGCCAGCGTGCCTTCAGCGCTTCTGCACAGCCGGTGATGTGGCCGCCCGTGCCGACGCCGGTGATGATGTAGTCGAGGCCCTCGGGGAAGTCGCGTGCGATCTCCTCGGCGGTGACCCGGCGATGCACCTCCGGGTTGGCCGGGTTGGCGAACTGTGACGGGATCCACGCAGCGGGGATCTCGGCTGCGATCTCGGCAGCACGGGCCATCGCACCCTTCATCCCCAGCTCGCGCGGCGTCAGCTCGAGCTCTGCGCCGTAAGCGGTCATCAGCTTGCGCCGCTCGATGGAGAACGAATCGGGCATCACCAGGATGAGCCGGTAGCCCTTGACCGCGCACACCAGCGCCAGGCCGATGCCGGTGTTCCCGGACGTCGGCTCGATGACTACCGATCCGGGCTCCAGCACGCCGCGCGCCTCGGCATCCTCGATCATCGCCAACGCGATGCGATCCTTGATGCTGCCGCCCGGGTTCGCACGCTCCTGCTTGAACCAGACCTCGATGGCCGCGTCATAGAGGCGGTGGATGCGGACATGCGGCGTGTCGCCGATGGTCTCGAGGATGGTGTCGTAGCGCACGGATGCCCTCCTTGGCCCTGCTGGATGGAGTCTCAGATGACGAAATCGGCGGCGTCGAAGCCGTCCCGCTGCCGACGGACCCGGTAGCCGCCGGTCTGGTAGACGATCGAATCGGGCGGCACGCTGCTGGTGAGGAAGACGTTGCCGCCCACGATGCTGTCCGCGCCGATGGTGGTGTCACCGCCGAGCACCGTGGCGTTGGCGTAGATGACCACGCGGTCGCCGATGGTCGGGTGGCGCTTCGTGCCGGCGGCCGCCTTGGAGACCGACAGCGCCCCCAGGGTGACGCCCTGGTACAGCTTCACGTTGTCGCCGATCACGGCCGTCTCGCCGATCACGATGCCGGTGCCGTGGTCGATGCAGAGCGAGCGGCCGATGGTGGCGCCGGGGTGGATGTCCACGCCGGAGCGAGAGTGAGCCAGCTCCGCGATCAAGCGCGGCACGATCGGCACCCCGAGCAGGCACACCGCGTGCGCCATCCGGTGCATGGCCATGGCCAGGAAGCCGGGATAAGCGGCGATGACCTCATCGAGCGACTCTGCTGCGGGATCGCCGGCAAGGATGGCGTGAGCGTCCTCCAGGCTCGCCTCGTGCACTCGAGGCAGCGCCGCCAGCAGCGCCTCGGCCTGCTCCTCGCCGCTGCCCTCGATCAGGGGCTGTGCGATCCGGCCGAACGCCCCGCAGGCCTCGATCAGCCGGCTCGCGAGGTCCTCGGCGTCGGCTGCAGGTACGACGGCGAGCTGCGGGAAGAGGCTGCCGATGAGCGCATCCGACAGCCTCGCGACCTCGCGCTTCAGCGGAAACGGATGACCGCTGGCCAGCACCTGCTCGGCCAGGGCCGTGGCCGCAGCCTGGTCGCGACGGCTCGCTTCGCTACTGCCCACGCCATTCCTCCGTGCGGTCCATCAGCCCTGACGCTAGACCAGTGGCGGCGAGCCGTCCAATCGTTTGGTCGGGGCCAGGTGATCGACCCGGCCGATCACGCTCGTCGTTTGGCGGATGCCAGCCCCTCACCGGAGTCCGCATGGCACCCGATTCGACGACTCGCGGCCATCCCAGCCGAGGTATCTGAGACTCAGTATCGACGGTGACGGCCCTTGTCAGACTTGCTCCGCCAGGAGATCGACCCATGACCACACCTGCCCCGACCATCCTCATCGTCGGAGGCGTCGCCGGTGGCGCCTCCGCCGCCGCGCGCGCCCGCCGCATGAACGAGAGCGCCAGGATCGTCATCTTCGAGCGCGACTCATACGTCTCGTTCGCCAACTGTGGGCTGCCGTACTTCCTGGGTGGCGAGATCAGCGACCGCGACACGCTGCTCGTGGCCAAACCCGAGCTCCTCCGCCGGCGCTTCGGCATCGAGGTGCGTACGCGGCAGGAGGTCGTCCGTATCGACCGCGCCGCCAAGGCGATCGTGGTCAAGGATCTCGAGAGCGGCGACACCTACCGCGAGTCCTACGACAAGCTCGTACTCGCTCCAGGCGCTGATCCGCTCGTGCCGCCGATCCCGGGCGCCGCGGCTGAGGGCGTCTTCACCCTGCGCAACCTCGAGGACACCGACCACATCGCGGCGGCCATGCCCAACGCACGCCAGGCGGTGGTCATCGGAGGTGGCTACATCGGCCTGGAGGTCGCCGAGCAGTTCCGTCGCAAGGGCCTCGAGGTGGCGCTGGTCGAGATGCAGCCGCAGGTGATGCCCTTCCTCGACCGCGAGATGGTCGAGCCGCTTCACCGACAGCTCGAGTACAACGGCGTCCGCCTCGAGCTGGGCAACGCCATCGCCTCCATCGAGGAGCGAGATGGCCGGGCGGTGGCGGCCGTGATGGCCGATGGGACGCGCCTGCCCGCGGACCTCATCCTGCTGGGGGTCGGCGTCCGAGCCAACGTCCAGCTTGCCGAGGCCGCCGGCCTGGAGCTGGGTGCCAGCGGCGGCATCGCCACCGACGAGCACATGCGCACCAACGACCCCGACATCTATGCCGTCGGTGATGCGGCCGAGTACACCTATGGCAGCACTGGCGCCAAGATGCGCATACCGCTGGCAGGGCCGGCCAACCGCACCGGCCGCCTCGCCGGCGAGCATGCCGCCACCGGCCGGGCTCGACCCGCTCCGGCCGCCTGGGGCACCTCCATCGTGCGCGTCTTCGGCACCACCGCCGGCATCACCGGCTTGTCGCTGCGGGCCGCCGGCAACGCCGGCTTCGACGCCAACGCGGTGCACGTCATCGCCAACCACCATGCCAGCTACTACCCGGGTGCCCAGGCGATGGTGCTGAAGCTCGTCTTCGAGGAAGGCAGCGGCAAGGTCCTCGGCGTGCAGGCGTGTGGTGGCGACGGCGTCGACAAGCGTCTGGACATCGTGGCCACGCTGATGCACTTCGGCGGCACCGTCCACGACCTTGCCGAGCTCGACCTGGCCTACGCACCACCGTTCGGCTCGGCCAAGGATCCACTGCACATGGCCGCCTTCGCGGCCCAGAATCATCTCGACGGCCTCGCCCGCGTCCTCCAGCCGGACGTCGACCTGTGTCCCTACCAGACGGTCGACGTGCGTGAGCCGTGGGAGGTGGCGGCGCTCCCGCTGGCCGACTGCGACGACGTCATCAACATCCCGCTCGACCAGCTGCGCGACCGGCTGGACGAGCTCGACCCGGCCAAGCCGACCATCGTGGCCTGCCGCTCCGGCCTGCGCTCCTACCTGGGTGTGCGCATCCTGGCGCAGCATGGGTTCGGAGAGGTGTACAACCTCTCGGGTGCCACGGCCATCCGCGAGTTCGCCCTGAACCGTCGCCTGCCGGCTTCTCGCGCAGCGACGCCCACCGGCGTGCCGGTGCCTGACGCGATCATGATCGACTGAAGACACACGGGCGGGACGGCCTACGATGGACGCGTGAGCGACCGCCCGGCCACCGTCATCGCCGTCATCCCTGCCTACCAGGCCGCGGCCACCCTCGAGAGGGTCGTGCGAGAGACGACCGAGCATCTGCCGGTGCTGGTGGTCGATGACGGCTCCACCGACGGGACGGAGGCGGTGGCCGCGTCCGCCGGTGCGCAGGTCCTGCGCCAGACGCCCAATCAGGGCAAGGGCGCAGCGCTGCGGCGTGGGTTCCGTGAAGCGCTGGAGCAGGGTGCCCAGGCGGTGCTGACGCTCGATGCCGACGGCCAGCACGATCCGTCCTGTGCCCCTGCCTTCCTGGAGGCGTGGCGGCGTGGAGGCGCACCGCTGGTCATCGGCCGCCGCGACTTCAGCCGCATGCCGCTGTCCCGTCGGATCGCCAACAACCTCGGGACACAGGTCTTCAGCTGGGCCGTCGGTCGGCACATCGCTGACAACCAGTCGGGCTACCGGCTCATCGCCCGCCCACTCCTGCCGCACCTGCTCCAGAGCGAGGAGGCCGGCTTCGAGTTCGAGGTGGAGATGATCACCGACGCCATCCGTGCCGACC
Organism: Anaerolineae bacterium; assembly: GCA_035464455.1. Lineage (GTDB taxonomy): Bacteria > Chloroflexota > Limnocylindria > Limnocylindrales > CSP1-4 > JAFMJV01. Next base: position 4,660 of record DATHSE010000027.1, read on the forward strand.
TTGCCATCGACTGGGTGCCCATCCCTACCATCTACGAGCAGGCTGGCAGCCACATCCGGCCGCTGGCCCACGTCAGCAACTTCCTGCGCGTGGCGCGGGCCGCACGCCGCTCGGTCGGCATCCCGCTCGAGCTCGGCTAGCAGGACGGTGCACGAACGCCCCTCGCGTCGCCAGCGGGGCTCGACTGGGCATGCGCCGGTTCATCGTGCTCACCTCGATGCTGATGGCGCGGACAGCCCTCGCCATCGACATGCCGACTGCGGAGATAACGGCGGGCCTCGGGAGATGTCGGCAAGGTCGCGAACGAGA
>DATHSE010000028.1:0-5306 GCA_035464455.1 Anaerolineae bacterium
CCCGCTCGCGGCTCCCAGGGCGTCCACGCCTCATCCGGTGGCTGGTACGCCTCGATGATGGCGATGGCCTCGGCGGCAGCGTGAATCATCTCGATGCCGCGGGCGGTGATGGCGGCGAACATGTTGCGCCGCAAGACCTCGCTGCCACCGGACGCGTCCAGCGCCTCGGCCGCCAGCGGATGCAGCGCGTCACCCGCCAGCACCACGCGTGAGGCTGGCCCCAGCAGGTGGTGCTTGCCGTCGAGGCTGGTCGCCTGCAGGGCCGTGGAGTGCGCCACGTGCTGTTCACTGAAGGCGCCGTCCCACTCACCGGGGTCGATGTCGATGCCCTCGGTGGTGATGAGCCGGCCGGTGTCGAGCGCATACAGCTGCGGGTCGTACATCGACAGCATCAGCGGATCGCGCTCGAAGTCGGGCAGATAGAAGGCGGCCGTCCACTTGACGGTCTCCTGTGCATCAGCCAGCGCCTGCTGCAGCACCGGCAGCATCGCCCGCGCCTCGGTCCGCGTGGGAACACGGTAGAAGCCACCCACGCGCATGCTGACCGGGTGCACCGCACGGCCGCCGACCAGCTTCAGCAGGTCCACACCGGCCTGCTTCAGCGACAGGCCCCGCTCCACGATCTTGCGGTGATCGCGAGCCATGTCGATGGCGCTGTCGTAGCCCAGGAAGTCAGGCGCGTTCAACAGGTAGATGTGCAGGGCATGACTCTGCAGCCACTCGCCCCAGTAGAAGAGCCGGCGCAGCTGGCGGACCTGCGGATCGAGCTCAACGCCGAAGAGCCGTTCGAAACCCTCGGCCGCGGTCATCTGGTAGGCCACCGGGCAGATGCCGCAGATGCGGGCGACGATGTCCAGCACCTCGTCGGGCTGGCGACCGACCACCAGGCGCTCGAAGAAGCGCGGCGCCTCGAAGATGGAGAGCTCCGCCTTGATCACCTCGGAGCCTCGCACGACGACCTTGAGCCGGCCCTCGCCCTCGACCCGCGACATCGAGTCGACCGCGAACGTGCGCTCCTCCTTGATCATGGCGGGCTCGGACTGCCTGGCGCGGCTCACGCGACACCTCCTTCGGGCCTGGCGGCCTCGGGATTCACGACCCCGGCAAGCCCCGGGGCCCCGGCGGCCCCAGCAAGCCCGGCGGCCCCAGCGGCCGCGGCGGCCTCGGCAGGCTCGACGGCGCCAGCAAGCCCGACGGCCCCAGCCGACCTGACGGCCTCGGTCGCCCGCATGCCGGGCGGACCCCCTCTCGCATCGATGACCTCGCGCAGCTCCGGCGCCCAGGCCGTGAAGCCGGCGAATTTCGCAGCCACCGACTCGTCGGAGAGTCCAAGCGACGAGGCGTACCAGTCGGCCAGCGAACCGCCATTGGCGCTCTCGCGCGGGCCGAAGCAGCCGTAGCAGCCACGCGCCATGCCTGGACAGAGCGCGCCGCAACCGTTGGCGATGATCGGCCCCAGGCAGGGCTCGCCGCGCGCCACCATCACGCACACCCGGCCGGCGCGCTTGCACGTGACGCAGACGGCCTCGCTGGGCAGCTGTGGCCGGCGGCCGATGGCGGTGGCGGTGAGCAGCTCCACCAGCTGGCCGGTGTCGATGGGGCAGCCGCGCAGCTCGGCGTCGACCTCGACCAGCTCGGCCACCGGCTGTGCCCGCTCCAGCGTGTCGACGTACGCGGGCGTGGCGTACACCGCATCCACGAACCCGGCGATGCCACCATCGTTGCCGGCCCAGGCACGCAGCGCCTGGATGCCGCCGCTGGTGGCGCAGGCGCCGATGGTCACGAGCAGGCTCGCCCGGTCGCGCAGGTGCCGGATGTGCTGGGCCTGCTCGGCGGTGCTGATGGAACCCTCCACGAAGAGGATGTCGAAGGGGCCCTCCGGCGTGCGATGCGAGGAGGCCTCGCCGAACTCGATGATCTGGTACTTGATGCCGATGTCGAGGAGCGCCGGACCGATGTCCAGGAACCCCAGCTGGCAGCCGTCGCAGGAGGCGAACTTGACGACGCCCACGCGCACCGGCTTGTCGCGGTCGGTAACAGCCATCACAGTCCCTCCACGTCCAGCGACTCGCCCAGCTCGCGCCGCGAGAACACCGGACCGTCCTTGCAGACGAAGTTCTTGCCCATCTGACAGTGGCCGCACAGGCCGATGCCGCACTGCATGTGCCGCTCCATCGAGAGGAAGATGCGCTCGGGCAGGATGCCGCGGCCGGCGAGGGAGTTGGCCGTGGCCGACATCATCTTCTCCGGGCCGCAGATGTAGGCCGTGGTGTGACTGCCGTCGATGGGCTCGCGGTCGAAGAGGTGCGTGACCACGCCCACCGCGCCGCCCCACGTGCCGACCTGGGCACGGTCCACGGTGACGCCGACGGTCATGTCGTCGCGCGCCGCCCACGCCTTGAGCTCCTCGGTGAAGAGCAGGTCCTTGGGTGAGCGCGCACCGTAGAAGAGCCGCACGCGGCCGAAGTGGCCGCGGCTGTGGAGGATGTTGTCGATGAGCGGCCGCAGCGGCGGCAGCCCGATGCCGCCGGCGACGATGACGACATCGCGCCCGAAAGCCTCCTCGATGGGCCAGCCCCTGCCGACGGGTCCGCGCAGCCCTACCTGCGAGCCCGGACGGAGCGAGGTCAACGCCCGTGTGGTGGCGCCCTCGGTGCGGATGGTCAGGAAGATCTCACCCTCGCGGTAGCGCGAGATGGAGATGGGCACGGCGCTGTAACCGGGCAGGTCGAGCATCAGGAACTGGCCCGGCGTACCGCAGCAGACGGCCTCGGGCAGGTCCTTGAGACGCAGCGTGTAGACGTTCTTGGTCTCGGCCCACAACTCGGCGATGGTGCCGATGGAGTAGTGGCCGGGGTTGGCCGACACCGGCACTGGCTTCTGCGTCCGCGCCAGCGGCGGCTTCACCGGCGCGATGCGCACGAGCGACTTGCGCACGTCGATGCCGACCGGGCACCAGGTGATGCAGCGCCCGCAGCCGACGCAGCCGAAGGTGCCGAACTGGTCCACCCAGGTGCCGAACTTGTGGGTCAGCCACTGGCGATAGCGATCCTTCACCTGCGGCCGGAAGTTGCCGTGGGCGACGCGGGCGAAGTCGAGCGTGAAGCACGACGCCCACTGGCGGCTGGACTCACTGACCGTGCCCAGCAGGTCCGTCGTCTGCGTCACGTCGGTGCAGAAGCAGGTGGGACAGGCCATGGTGCAGTTGGTGCAGGCCAGGCAGCGCTCGGCGATCTCGTCCCAGCCGTCGCTCTCGATCTGGCTCATGAGCCGCTCGCGCAGGCCGTCGGTCTGGACGCCCGGCTGCTCCGACATCTGCGCGCGCGCTGCCACGCCCACGCCCGCCGCCGCGTGCATCTGCACGGAGGTGGCCGCATCGAGCTCCAGGCGATCGAGCAGCTGCTGACCAGCATCGCTGCCCGCCCTCGCCACGTAGCCATCGTCCAGCTCGACGAGTGCGATATCGAAGCCGGAGCTGACCTCCGGGCCGGTGCCCATGGAAGCGCAGAAGCAGGTGCTGGCGGGCTTGGCGCAGTCGACGGCCACGATGAAGGCCTTGCCGCGCCGGTCGGCATAGTCCTCGTCGATGTAAGGACCGCCGGTCAGCACGTCATCGTGGATGGCGAGCGCGGCCAGGTCGCAGGCACGCACGCCCAGATAGGCCATGCGTGGCGCGTCGTGGCCAACGTCCTCGTATGTCAGCTCATCGCCGTCGCGTCGCGCCCGGGCGATGGCCACCGAGCTGGGATAGGTGAAGGTCTTCCACGACACCGGCGAGGAGGCGTAGTCGAACGAACGGCCGGCACTGCCGTTGGCGTCCCGGCTGATGCGGTAGCGGCCGGGCTCCTGCTGGTCGGTCACCCCGGTGGGCAGGTCGGCGACCGTACCGATCTCGTCGTAGACGATGGCCGAGTCGGCCACCCTCGGCCCGACGACCCTGCGACCGTCCTCCCGCAGCACCGAGATGAGCCGGTCCAGGTCCTCGCGGGGCAGCCAGGCCCTCGTTCTCAGATCGATCACAGCCAGGCTCCTCCTTGCAGCCGCTCAGGTGCCGTCCTGGGTCACATCACTACGATCGTGGGCTCCATCGATGCTGTCGCAGCTACCACGGCAGCCACGGTTACCACGGCTCCCGCTGCTCGGAGCCGTAGAGGTCGAGCAGCTGGTGGCGCGTGGCGCCGAGCCGGCGTGCCAGCGCCTCGAGCAGCCTGGGATAGACACCCGCAGCCAGCACGCAGTTGGTGCGGATCTCGTCGCGGAGGGTGACGGCGTCGAAGGCGATGACCTTCACCGGCTCCAGGCTGACCACCGTGGAGGTGGCCCGGTAGGGGTTGATGAGCGCGGACCAGCCGAAGATGTCGCCCGGCTCCACCGTCATGAGGGTCACCGATCCACGCCCGGCCACGTGCTCGGTGAGTGCCACGCGTCCTTCCACCAGGACGCTGAGCTCCTTGGTTTCGTCGCCCTCCCGAAGTAGACGCGCACGAGCCGGTGTCTCGTACTCCCGCGCCATGCCCGCGAGGATCTCGACCGAGCCCTCGGACAGGCCGGAGCCGAACCACGTGGCGTCGATCCTGGAGACCAACGTGGCGGTATCGGTCATCCGAACACGGTGCGCCTCGCGGCGAAGGAGCCTACAGGGCCGATGGGCCCGGCCGGCATGGGCCGTTCGGCTGTGCTGGGACAGCGGGGGCACGTGTACACGAGCGCTCGGGCCGCAAGTCCCGCTCCCAGCGGGCCGCTCGGCATCGGCACGCTTGGCCAAGCTGGGGCATGCTGTGGCCATGCACGAAGCCGGAGCCGTCAAGGGCGCCATCCTGAAGGTCATCGCCAGCTGGCCCAAGTCGGGCCGGGGTGGCCAGCTGGAGCTGGAGATCCGGGACGCCACGCGTGCCGAGGCTGAGGCCGTGGCCTTCTACGCGGAGGCCATCCTGGCCGAGCACGGCTTCGAGTCCACCTCCTTCACCGTCAGCACCAGCGATGTGCACTGCGCCCTGTGTGGCGAGCTGTCCGTGACGGCCTCACCCGCCGATCCACAGTGCGACCACTGCGGCGCTCCCCTGCCACAGGTGCCGGGACCGGCCGTGGTGTGCCGGGAGGTAGCGCCATGTGCCTGATGGCTCCCGCTCGCGTGGTCGCCACCGACGGCATCATCTGCGAGGTGGAGGTCGGTGGCCGCGTCGACAAGGCGTCGATGATGCTGGAGCCGGACCTGGTGGTCGGCGACTGGGTGCTGGTGAACTCCGGCACGGTGGTGCGCAAGCTTGACGAAGACCAGGCGGCGGAGATGGCACATGCGTTCGGCA
>DATHSE010000029.1:0-26386 GCA_035464455.1 Anaerolineae bacterium
GCCCTGCGAGGTCTCGAACTGCATGAAGTACCGCTGGAGCGGGGTGCCCACGCCCGGGATGAGCCCGAGCATGCGGTTGAACAGGCCCGGTTCGAGGTCAAGTGAGGTGGGATCGAGCTTCTCCACCTCGATGCGCAGCTCGGAGAGGGACTTCGCCACCGGCCCGCCCTCCTCGCTCTCACGAGCCAGGTCACGCAGTGGCGCCTGCAGCAACCGGCTCCGCGTAGCAGCCCGTCGCTGCAGCTCACGGCCCATGCCCTCCACTGCGTTGAGGCTGGTGACGCGGGAATCCTGGTCGTCCGGATCGAAGCTGATGAGTTTGTCGGCCACGGCGACGGCTCGCGCCCGCAGCTCGGCGCTGACCTCGGGTTCGGCGACGATCACCTCGGCCTTGGTGCCCTCGACGTCGAGATCGAGACGCAGGGCAAGCGCCTTCTCATCGTGGCCTTCGGCGGCGCTCGGGACGGTCATGATCGCTCTCCCTCTTGGTCGGATCGCCGCACCCTCATGGGCTGGCACATGGGTGGCTGGGTTCCTGGTTCATGTGGCGTACCTGCCGGCGCGGTCGGCCAGCTCCTTCAGGGCGTCCAGGGCCGCCTCCGTCGCCTGTGGCGTCAGCCCGATGGGGGCATCCGCGAGCGCGGTGGAGGTGCGATCGAGCAGGGTCATGGCAGACTCGTTCTGCGCCAGCAGATACGTGACCTTGGCTTCCTGCGTCACGGCCAGTGCACGCCGGTCCTCGAGCGAAGTGATCTCGGCCTGAGCTGCCGCCGGGTCGGCAGTCCGGAGCTCGTGGAGTCGGGCATCGATGTAGTCGGTGTCGATGGCGCTGACGCTCCGCTTCGCGATCGCGACCTCGCGCAGGTTGCTGACGACCGCGAGATACACCTGTTGGGCCGTCGACTGATAGCGCGAATACGTGAGCTCACCAGCGTCCATGCGGCGCCCGAGGATGGCCACGAGATTGTCTCGCTTCTCTCCGATGGCCTGCAGCTGGTAGGCCGGGCGCGGGTCCTCGAGGCGATCGAGGTCGTCGGCGAGGCCGCGTAGCTCCAGTTCGTTGACGGCGGGCAGCTGCGGCGCCCGATACTGGAGCCGCTGCAGTGTCCCCATGGCCGAAAGGGTGATGGGCCAAGCCGCGATCGCTGCCACGCCGATGACGATGACAGCGATGGTGAGCAGCATGGGTGGCTCCAGCAGGACGATGATCGCCACCACCCCGGCCACCACGGCGGCCACTGCGACCCATGTTGGCGGATACGCGAGCACCGCCCGCAGCCAGTTCTTCATGTCCGCTCCTAGCATGACTGTCCGACCGTGGATCGGCGACCGCAAGGGCCGTTCGGCTTCTCCGCTTCGAGCGAGGATAGGCCCACCAGCGCGACGGAGTCAGCCGCGCGATGCTCATCAAGGGGGATAGCATGTGGTCATGCGCGCACAGGGCCTTCCGACCGGCGGTAGGCCGCCGACATGAAGCTCCAGTTCCTGGGGGCGGCTACGACGGTCACCGGCTCCCAGTTCCTGCTCACAACCGCCCGCGCTCGCGTCGTCATCGACTGCGGCCTCTTCCAGGGATCGCCCGCGGAATCGGAGCGCAGCCGGGTCCAGCTCGCCTATGACCCGACCACGATCGACGCCATCCTCGTCACGCATGCGCACCTGGATCACTGCGGTCTGCTCCCGGTCGTGGCACGAGAGGGCTTCGGGGGGCCGATCTACCTGACACGCGCGAGTGCCGACCTGGCCGAGCTCGTCCTGCTCGACAGCGCCAAGGTGCAGCGAGAGCAGGCTCGCAGCCGCTCCAGGCGAGCTCGCCGGGAGGCACGACGGGAGGCCGCCCGCGAGCGATCGAGGTCCGGTTCCGTCGAGACGCTCAGCGGCCGGGAGGACCTCGAGCTGAGCCTTCGTGGCCAGCCGGCGGCCATCGCCACGACGGATCTGGAGCCGCTCTACGACGAGGACGACGCAGCTGCCGCGGTGTCGCAATTCCACCCGGTCGAGTACGCCAGCGGGCTGCGTGTCGCGCCCGGCATCCAGGCGACCTTCCTCGACGCCGGACACATCCTTGGCTCGGCCATCATCGTCATCGATGTCGAGGGCAGCGATGGGCCGTCGCGACGCCTCGTCTTCTCGGGGGACCTCGGCCGGCCCCATACGCCCATCATCGGTGACCCCACGGCTATCGTCGACGGGGCGGACTACGTGGTCATGGAGACCACCTACGGCGGTCGTGAGCACGAGCCCGAGGCTGAGGCCGTGAGGCTCCTCGCCGACGTCGTGCGAGAGGTCGCTGCCAACGCGGGTGTGCTGCTCATCCCGGCCTTCGCCATCGGCCGCACCCAGGAGATCGTGTGGCACCTCGACCGACTGCTCTCCGCGGGCGAGATCCCGCACGTGCCCCTCTACCTGGACTCGCCGATGGCGTCGCTCGCGAGCGACATCTACCGTCGCTATCCGGGGTACTACGATGACGAGACCTACCAGCTCCTGGCGAGCGGTGAGACACCGCTCGACTACCCGGACGCGCGGGTCACCACCGATGCCCAGCAGTCACGTGCCATCGCAGGAGCCCCCCGGCCGATGGTCATCGTCGCCTCCAGCGGCATGCTGACCGGCGGCCGGGTCGTGTCGCATCTTCGTGACCTCATCGACGACCCCGATGCCCTGCTGCTGTTCGTGGGCTACCAGGGCGAAGGCACCCTGGGGGCGCACCTGCAGTCCGGCGCGCGTCGGGCTCGCATCGATGGGGTGGAGCGCGAGGTGCGCTGCGGGATCCGCACCATCAGCGGCTTCTCGGCCCATGCCGACGAGAGCGAGCTGCTCGACTGGGTGGGCCACTTCGCCCGGGCCGAGCGCAGACCGCGAACGGTCTTCCTGGTCCACGGCGACCCCGAGGCGCTTGATGCCATCGAGCCGAAGGTTCGCGAGCTGGGGCTCCCGACCTATCGGCCTGCCTGGCGCGAAGAGGTCGAGCTCGTCTGACCGGCAGCCAGTCCTCACGCCGCGGACACGTCCTTGGCAGGGTGCGGCCTCACCTCCGTCAGGACGCGCTCGAGGGTCTCCTCGCCATACGAGGGCAGCCGTGCGGCCGGATGGGAGCGGGGTCGTTGCGGATCTTCGCCTGGTAGTGCCCCCCGCGGGCGTCCCGACTCGCGAGCTTCGACCGTCGCGGCCAGGGCGCCTCAGGGAAGCTGCGGCAGGACCTCCGCCAGCATCCGGGACATCGTCTGCGCAAAGGTCGCGGACAGGTGGTGGGCATCGCGGTAGACCACGACGTGGCCGATCACGGCCGGGCAGGACTCGGTCGAGCACAGTGCGCCGCTCATGTCGACCAGGACCAGGCTGGACGGGCGGTCCTCCACCAGTGATGCCGGGTCGACGGGGTCCAGGGTCGGCGAGCGGTCGATGTCGCAGGCCCATGGGTCGTCGCGATGGCGGGCCAGGCAGTCCGGGCGATCGCTCGAAGCACGCGGCGTGTCGCGGATGCCGACGACGGGGATCCCGGCGGCCGCGAGCTCGTTCCACCGCTCGACGTATCCCGCCGGGACATCCTCGCCCCGTGGCGTGGTGATGGTGCTCGTGGTGATCAGGAGGTCCGGCGGATCCGCCAGGATCCGCTGGATCAGCGACCGGTTCCACTGCTCGCAGGAGCGCTGGCGATCATCGTCCCCGAAGGGCCCGGCCGACATGGGGCAGTCCGCCTTGAGCGCAGTGATCATGCGCCAGCCGCGTTCCCGGGCGACGGGTTCGATGGCTGGAAGCCAGTGGAGCGAGTGACTGCCCCCCACCACCATGACCGTCGTGCTGCCGTCGCGGCTGCCGCCGGTGCAGAGGATGAGGGACTCGGCGGTCAGCTTCTGCAGGCAGCCGTCGTGGTAGAAGTGGCCACGGTCCATGCCGATGGTGCGGAGGTCCGGTCCGAACGGGACCTGGTCGGCGTGCGGGTCGATCGATGGCGCGGGCGACACGCTGGGCCGGTTGCCGGCTGAGGGCTCGGCGCCCGGCGAGCTGCCAGGCGTGGTCGACGCGTGGGGCGCCTCGCTCGGCCGCGACACCGACGCGCCCGCTCCGGTGTAGATGGCGGGGTCCAACAGGGGCTCGCCACCGCCGGGCAGCACAGGGCTGGCCAGGGCGAACGCGCCCGCCGCCACGAGCGCGATGCTCCCTGCCCCGGCCCACATCACTCGCCGACCCGGCCACCGGGCGGAGAGCCAGCCACTGGCGGGCGAGGCGACGAGTCGCGTCCCGATGATCGCCAGGATGACCGACGCGAGGAGGATCGCGAGGCCGACCGGGAGCTCGGCCGGCCCCGTCCGCTCCCGGAGGGTCTGGACGAAGACGAGCAGCGGCCAGTGGACGAGGTAGAGCCCGTAGGCGATCCCACCCGCGGCGACGAACGGCCGTGACCCGAGCAGGTGGTCGACGGACCAGCGGCTGCGGGTGCCGCCCGACATGAGGACCAGCAACGCCGCGGCCACCGGCCATATGGCCACGAACCCCGGGAACATGGTCGAGACATCCAGGACCAGGCCGCAGCTGACGATGAGCGCCAGGCCCACCCAGCCCATCACGGGCGCCAGCGGCCGCGGGCGCACCTCGAGGTGGCCGATGGTCATCGCCAGCAGCCCGCCCGCGGCGAACTCCCACATGCGCGTGCCGGTGTGGAAGTAGGCGAGAGGCTGGTTGGCCTCAGTGAGCAGGATCGAGACGGCCAGCGACACGACCAGCACCACGTAGAACACCGTCCCCATGGCGAGTCGGAAGCGCCGTCTGCCGGCGACGACGAGCGTGCCGCTCACCAGCGCGAACCACAGCAGGTAGAACTGGCCCTGCACCGAGAGGGCCCAGAAGTGCTGGACGGGGCTCTTCACCTCGTCCTGCGCCGCGTAGTCCACGGCCTTGAGGGCGAGCATCCAGTTCTCCCAGTACGTGGCGGACGCCACGACCTCGCCCAGCGCGGATGCCTGGCGCGTGACCGGCAGGATGAGCACGATCCCGACGGCTGCGGCGCCCAGCACCACCAGGGCGAGTGGCAGCAGCCGCGCCATCAGCCGGCTGAGGAACCGGACGAGATCGGGGTGGCCGCCTTGCTCGACCTGGCGCAGGAGCGACGTCGTGATGAGGAACCCGGACACGACGAAGAAGACGTCGACGCCGCCCGAGACCCTGCCGAAGAAGATGTGGTAGACCGCCACGAGCGTTGCGGCCACCGCCCGCAGGCCCTCGATCTCCGGCCGGAACCGCCGTGCTGCCCCTTCGCTTGGCTCCACTCGCCCCCTTAGGTCTCCGCGTCCGCCGGGATCGCGGCATTCAGGCGCGACGCGAGCCGCCGCGAGAACGTCGCGGTGAGGTGATGGCGATCCCGGTAGGTGACCACCCGGTCGATGACGGCCGGGCAGCGCTCCGCTGAGCACAGGTGGTCGGACATGTCGACGTAGATGAGGTTGTCCGGCAGGTCGTCGCGTCGCAGGAGAGGTGAGACGACGTCCAGCGTGGGGTTCCGGGCGATGGAGCACTTGGCGGGGCGGCTCGGATGGGCAAGCAGGCAGTCGACCCGGTCGAAGGTGGCGCGCGGCGTATCGCGGATGCCGATGACTGGGATCCCCCTCCGGTTGAGCTTGCGCCAGACCTCGATGTAGCCGCTCGGAAGCCGCTCGTCGCCGAACTCCGTCTTGGTCGCCATGGTGGCCAGGATGTCCGGCGGGTTGCGCCGGATCCGGGCGAGCACCTGCTCGTTCCAGGTGCGGCACGACTCGGCCTTGACACTCGTGCCGGTTGTCGTGGCGCTGAACCGGCACCCCGCCTTCAGGATGACCACCAGCCGCCATCCCCGGTCCTTCGCGACCCGGTTAAGGGCCGGCATCCAGTTGATCGAGTGGCTGTCGCCGACCAGCATGGCGGTCACTCTGCCGTCGAGGTTCCCGTACCGGCAGACCCGCATCTCAGGGTCCAGGGTCGAGGTCATGCACTCGTCATGGTGGGCGATCGTAAGGTCGCGGGAGGCCTCCCGGAGGTCGGGGACGTAGTCGCTCGGCTTCCTTGCAGCTGCCGGCGTCGCGGTCGCCGGGCCCGGGGACGCCGCCGGGGGGGCGACGTCAGGGAGGGTGCCCCTGGTCACGGAGTGGGCGAACGAGCTGCCGTCCACCGGGTGTCCAGGGAGGTCTGTCGCGCGTGGTGACGGTGACAGCAGGTACGCGGCCAGGACCAGCCCTCCTCCCGCCGCAAGGGTTCCTGCGGTCAGTCGCCTGACCAACGGCCGCCAACGTCCATCGGATCTCACCGCGTCCCCCATATCGCCCCCATGGGTCATACCCGGATCGGCACAACGGCCTGAGACGCGGCAGACGTCCGTCGCTGCGCCTCTGTGGCGCGCCCGCCGGCGTCGATGTTACGCCATCGGCTCGCGACTCAGTATCGCCAGGACGGCGACGGCACCGTTCCCCGCCCAGCCGCTATGCTCGATCCCAACCTGCGAGCGAGGTACTGTCATGCGGATGACTGACTTTCGGGCGGGCTGGGCTGTCGTTGGCAACGATGGCCAGCGGCTCGGCACCATCAAGCGCGTCGGACGGAACTACATCCTGATCTCCCGGTCCATGTTCGCCTCGGACCTGTCCGTCCCTGCCACGTCCATCGCCAACGTGGAGCACGAGACCATCCATCTCAACCTCACCCGACGTGAGGCAGAGCAGATGGGCTGGGAGCCGGCTCCCGAGCACGATGAACTCGAGGCTGAACCGGAAGACGACCTCCACCGACACGTCTGACCATCTGCCTGCGGCCGCGTGCCACGCCCGCGACGGGCACCGCTCAAGGCAGCTGGCTGGCGGAGTTCGGTCGCGCCTGGGCCCCGTCGTGGCGTTCCTCCTGCTCGATGGACCGCAGCGCACTCCAGAGGGCGTGTCGCGGGCCGTCCACGCCGGCCATCAGCCGCGCGAGCGTGCCGTCGAGGACGACGGCCACCTCCATGGATATCGCCTGGCCTGTCGCGGTCGCCCAGCGCCGGCCCAGCCGGCCGGCGTGCCAGTGCAACAGCCGCGCCAACAGGAAGCTGGCGAGCAGGCCGCCCAGGATCAGTACCGCCGGCATCGGTAGCGGCCCCAGGATCGGCAGCTCGACTGACGCCGTTGGTGCCGCCCCGCGCGAGGCGAACAGGACCACGAGCCAGACGACGCCGGCCACGAGCGCGGCGGTCGCGACGAGCTGGCCCGCGCCGGCGATGGGCCACAGCCGGCTGCGCGGTCGCGGAAAGGCGATCTCGGGGCTGCTGATGACGCCATCCACGCTACGGGCCAGGCGGTCACTGATGGCGCCGGGTTCGACGTCCTCGAGCAAGCTTGCGCGGGTCGGTAGCGGGAGCGCGGCGACGGCCTCCAGCAGAAGGTGGCGGATGGGTGCGATGGGCCGGTCGAGCGACCCCCGCTCTCGCCACCGTCGCAGGAAGCCGTCCGGATCGGCTCGAGAAGCATGGATGCCGGTGCCTCGCTCCAAGGTCGAGCGGAGCAAGCCCAGCACCCCGCCCCCCACCGAACGGGCCGCACCGCGCGAGGCAGTCGCCGCCTGCGAGCGCAGCCCTGCAAGGTCGACCAGGTCCAGGATGGCTGCCTGGCTTGCCGACACCGCGTGCGCGCGTCGGTCTGCCGGGACGAGCGGGGCCGGCGGTCCCGGTCCATCGACGCCGGCTGCCGAGGCCAGCGCGCGCGTCGCCTCGGCCGCTGTCCGGAGCAATCGGGCGTTGACGATCTCCTTGGCTGAGGCACCCTCGGCCAGCCACGTCCGTACCGGCTCGACGTCGCGGATCGCCGACGCCGACAGCACCGCGATGGGAGGCAGGCCCTCGAGCGCCAGGCGCGTCCGCAGGTCCGCGGCGACGCGCTGGACGTCATCCGCGGCGAGGCGATCGGCCTTGTTGATGACGATGGCCTGACGGGCCAGGCGCGGCATCCAGCGGCGCAGGTAGGCATCGTGCAGCATCGCGTCGTCGTACTTCTCGGGATCGGTCACCCACAGCACCGAATCGACGCGTGGAAGCACCGAGTCCACGCGCGCGGCGTGTCCCGGCTCGATGGAGTCGAGGTCGGGCAGGTCGACGATGGCGATGGCGGGACCATCGCCCGGTGCCATCCTGATCTCCGCTCCCCCCAGCCACTCGAGCAACGCGCGCGCTTCCTCGAGCCGGGCGATGGGCAGCATCGCGATGGGCGTGCGCGTGGTCGGCCGCAGCGGACCGGGCGGGCTGAGCTCCGCACCGGCGAGCGCGTTCAGCAGGCTGGACTTGCCCACGCCGGTCCCACCGGCCAGCGCGAGCACGTAGAGGTCGTTCGGATACCCACGCCGCTCACCGATCAGCCTGTCCGCCGTGCGTGCGTCTTGGGTGTCGAGGCCCAGCTGCTCCGCAGCCTCGATGGCCTGCCGCAGGACCCGCTCGGCCTCGCTCAGTGCCATGCCTCAGGCCGCGATGCGGCGCAGCTCGGCGGCCAGCGCCTCGACCTCCGCGACCGGTCCTACCACCTGCTCGAAGCGTTGACGCTCGTCCGCGACGATCTCGTGCAGCGCATCGGTCAGGCGCTGGCGCGCGCGCCGGATCATCTCCTGTACGGCGGCCTCGCCGAACAGCGCGTTGAGCAGCTTCTGGTTCAGGAATGCCGTCGCTGCGGCGATGCCGGCTTCGGCGCCCGTGAGGCCACCCGTGTGCGTGAAGGTGACGAGCATCAGCGCCACGGTCAGCGCGTTCACGCCGACAGCTGCGACGCGGGCGGTGCTCCGCCGGCTGGCTCCGCGCTCGGCGACATCGGAGGCGATGGAGGCGATCCAGCCATCGACGGCCCGCCGCACCGCTGCGTCAAGCAGCGCTGAGCTCGACCACAGGTCGGGATGGGCGGTCACCAGCTGGGCGCCGAGCGGGTCCACCGTCCAGCGAGCCGCAGTCCGACGAGCGGCCTCGGCGGCGTGGCGCTCGACCAGGGCTATGATGTCGTCGCTGGCACCACGCTGGACAACGCTGACCGGCGCGGGGGGAGCGCCACGGAGGACGGCCGTGAGCGTGCCGCGGATGCGGCCGATGCCGCCGGCGAAGAAACGCGTCACCTGGTCGGCACCGACGAACGTGTGCCAGTGCCTGATCACCTCCTCCCGCAGCAGCGTGCCCGAGAACAGCCGGTCGAGCATCGTGGCGGTCTCGTCGTCATAGGCTCGCTGCGCCTGCTCCAGCAGCGTGCGGGCCTCAGCGGCCTCCTGCTCCAGGTCGCCGGCCACGCTCGATACCAGGGGTACCACACCCTCCAGCGCGCCGGCGAGCGCGTCCGCGACGAGGAGGCGCCGCTTGGCGGCATCAGCCGAGAGCTCCCTGAGGCGCAGCAGGAGCGGCTCGAGCGCCGAGCGGGCCAGCGAATCGCCATCGTCCGCGAGGGCGCCATCGGCAACGCTCAGGAACGACCGGACTCGCAGCCTGGCCTCGCCCATCAGCCGAACCAGGTCGTCGAGGACGACAGCGGCGTCGTCGCCGGGGGGCATGCGGTTGATGACCACCACGAGGTCGAGGCGGCGCTCCTCGGCTCGGGCCAGGACGTCCCAGGGGACACGGTCCGCGTAGCGGGTGGCGGTCGTCACGAAGATGCAGACATCGGCCGCCTCGAGCATCCGATCGGCCAGCGCTCGATCCTCGTGCTCGACCGAATCGACATCGGGCGTGTCGGCGATCAGCAGGCCGGGGAAGGCGTCCGTGGGGTGCCGCTGCAGGCGCTGGGGTGGGATGGCACGCAGGGCCCCGTGGTCGATCGATCGGGCCAGGTCCGTGGCGGAACCGATGACGACCGCATCGCGAGTGGTAGGTCGCAGCACGCCGGTCCGGCTGACCGGCCTCTCGGCGAGCGCGTTCAGCAGGCTCGACTTGCCGGAGCCGGTGGGTCCGACGATGGCCACGAGCACGGGTGCATCCAGGTCCCTGGCCCGTGGCAGCAAGAAGGAGCGGCTATGGTCGCGGAGCTCGAGCGCCCGTTCGCGCGGACCTCGGGGAGCGGCAGGGGACGTGGCGACGTCATCACCGATGCCGGCCGCCTGACGGGCATCGAGGAGCAGCTGCCAACGTCGATCGGCGCTCTCGGCCAGGCGCTCCACGCGCGCGACGACCTGGTGCGGCCGGGTGCTGCCTCCGTCTGTGGTGCCGCTCACGGCGCCATCATGCCGGGAGGACGCCAACCCCGCAGGCGGCGCGTCGAGCCGGCGCGGTGTCGAGCATCGCGAACCCGCCAGACAAGTGCCCGTCCGCCGCACAGCGCGACGGCTGTGGTCTCCTCCGGTTCAGCGGTGGCTTGCGGGCCCGACCAGGACCCGATGCGGCAGGGTGTAGATGTTGAAGCGGTCCCTTCGCAGGAACCCCACCAGGGTCATGCGCTGCTCGGCGGCCAGCTCGACAGCCAGGCTCGACGGTGGCCCGATCGCAGCCACGAACGGGCACCCCGCCATGGCCGCCTTCTGCACCAGCTCGAAGCTGGCACGGCCGCTGAAGATGAGTCCCAGCCCGGACATGGGCAGCCGGCCGTCTGACAGGAAGCTGCCGACCAGCTTGTCGAGCGCGTTGTGGCGGCCCACGTCCTCCGCGACGGCGATGATCCGCCCGCTCGCGTCGAATGCCCCCGAGGCATGCAGCCCGCCCGTGCGATCGAACTCGCGCTGCTCGTCCCTCAGCTGCTCGGGCAGTCCGCCGAGGATCAGGTGGTCGATGGCGAACGAGTCTCGGCCGGCGTAGTCCGGGATATGGACCCGCACCGCGTCGATGGAGGCCTTGCCGCAGACACCGCAGCTCGAGCTGGTGTAGACATTGCGCGTGAGCCCGTCCGCATCGAATGTCGCCGTCGGCGCCAGCTCGACGCGCACGACGTTGCTCGCCCCCGGGCCGACGCCCGGCGGCTCCGCAGGGGCGCCATCGACGATGTCATCCCTGCTGCGCACGACGCCCTCCCCGTGGAGAAAGCCGAGCGCCAGTGCGAGATCGTCACCGGGCGTCCGCATGGTCACCGCCACGCTGCGTTCGACTCGATGGTCGTCCGGGCCGTGGACGACCCGGATCTCGAGCGGCTCCTCCACGCTCACGACATCCGTGTGGCGTGTCATCGCACCATCGGCCATGACGTTCACCTCCACGGCCGCGATGCCGGCGGACGCGTCATCGCCGGACGTGTCGGCGCGGGGGCGGACGGGGTTCACCTCACTCGACGACGGGTAGCAGGCGGGACTGCTCCACGGCGCGCGAGGCGAAACGCTCCTGCCACTGCGATCGGTGACTGGCCGGGCGCACCTCGACCGCGGTGACCTTGTACTCGGGGCAGTTGGTGGCCCAGTCGGAGAGATCGGTGGTGACCACGTTGGTGCCGGTGTCGGGATGATGGAAGGTGGTGTAGACGACCCCGGGCGCGACGCGCTCGGTGACCTTGGCCGGCAGCGCGATCTCGCCCATGCGGCTCTGGACTGCGACCAGGTCGCCCGTGCGGACCCCGCGCAGCTCCGCGTCGGCCGGATGCATCTCGAGCACGTCCTCCTCGAGCCAGCGGATGTTCTCGGTGCGGCGGGTCTGGGCGCCCACGTTGTACTGGCTGAGGATGCGCCCGGTCGTCAGCAGCAGCGGGAACTTGCGGTTGGCGCGCTCCTCGGTGGGCTGGTAGTCGGTCAGCACGAACAGGCCCTTGCCACGGACGAACTCATCCACGTGCATGATGGGCGTGCCCAGCGGTGCCGCGTCGTTGCAGGGCCACTGCACACTGCCGTGCGCATCGAGGAAGTCGAACGAGACGCCGGCGAACGAGGGCGTAAGGGCGGCGATCTCGTCCATGATCTCCGCGGCCGAGGTGTAGTGCATGGGGTAGCCCAGGGCCCTGGCGAGGGCCTGCGTGACCTCCCACTCGGCCTTGCCCGTCAGCGGCTTGGTCACCGGGCGCACGCGGTTGATGCGTCGCTCGGCGTTGATGAAGGTGCCGTCCTTCTCCAGGAACGAGGTGCCGGGCAGGAACACGTGGGCGAACTTGGCGGTCTCGTTGAGGAACAGGTCCTGGACGATGACGCACTCCATGTTGGCCAGCGCTGCTTCCACGTGCTGGGTGTTGGGATCGGACTGGGCGATGTCCTCGCCCTGGATGTAGATGCCCTTGAAGGTCCCGGCCACCGCGGCGTCGAGCATGTTGGGGATGCGGTAGCCGGCCTCGTCGTGCAGCTGCACGCCCCAGTGCTCGTCGAACAGGGCACGCACCGTGGGGTCGGTGACCGGTCGGTAGCCCGGCAGCTCGTGGGGGAACGAGCCCATGTCGCATGAGCCCTGCACGTTGTTCTGCCCGCGCAGCGGGTTCACGCCGACGCCGAAACGGCCGATGTTCCCGGTCGCCATGGCGAGGTTGGCCATGGCCATGACCATGGTCGAGCCCTGGCTGTGCTCGGTGACGCCGAGCCCGTAGTAGATGGCAGCGTTGCCGCCGGTGGCGTAGAGCCGGGCCGCGGCGCGGATGTCGTCCGCGGGGACGCCGATCTCATCGGCGACCGCCTCCGGGGCGTGCCCGGGCCGGGCCGCGAACTCGAGCCACTCGCGGAAGGAGGCCACGTCACAGCGCGTCTCCACGAAGTCGTCGTCGAGCAGGCCCTCGCTGACGATCACGTGGGCGAAGGCGTTCATGAGCACCACGTTGGTGCCCGGCTTCAGCGGCAGGTGCACGTCCGCCTCCACGTGGGGCGAGCGCACGAGCTCGATACGGCGGGGGTCGACCACGATCAGGCGGGCGCCCTCGCGCAGGCGTCGCTTCATCTGCGAGGCGAACACCGGGTGTGCCTCGGTGGGATTGGCGCCGATGACCATGATCACGTCGGCACCGGCGACGGAGTCGAAATGCTGGGTCCCGGCAGACGTGCCGTAGGTCTGCTTCAGCCCGTAGCCCGTCGGCGAGTGGCAGACGCGGGCACAGGTGTCGACATTGTTGTTGCCGAAGGCTGCCCGGATCAGCTTCATCACCAGCCACACCTCCTCGTTGGTGCAGCGAGACGAGGTGATCCCGCCCACGGCGAACCGCCCGTGCTTGGCCTGGATGGCCTTGAGGCGCGTGGCGGCGTGGGCGATGGCTACCTCCCATGACACCTCCCGCCAGGGCTGGTCGATGGCGTCGCGGATCATCGGCGAGGTGACACGGTCCTTGTGGTTGGCGTAGCCCCAGGCGAAGCGGCCCTTGACGCAGGCGTGGCCGTGGTTGGCCTTGCCGTCCTTGTAGGGCACCATGCGCACGACCTGGTCGCCCTTGAGCTCTGCCTTGAGCGAGCAGCCGACGCCGCAGTAGGCGCAGGTGGTCAGCACCGTGCGGTCGGGAACGCCGTGGTCGATGACCGATCTCTCCATCAGCGACGCGGTCGGACAGGCCTGCACGCAGGCCCCGCAGGAGACGCAGTCTGACGACATGAAGTCCTTCGCCCCCGTGGCGATGACCGAGTCGAAGCCGCGCCCCAGGACGGTCAGCGCGAAGGTCCCCTGCACCTCGTTGCAGGCGCGCACGCAGCGCGAGCAGACGATGCACTTGGACGGATCGACGTGGAAGTAGGGGTTGGACCCGTCCTGCTCGGCGTCGAGGTGCGTGGCCGGCGCCTGGTAGCGCACGTCACGAAGGCCCACCGCACCGGCCATGTCCTGCAGCTCACAGTCGCCGTTGGCCGAGCAGGTCAGGCAGTCAAGCGGATGATCGGAGATGTACAGCTCCATGACGCCTCGGCGCAGCTTGGCCAGCGCCTCGGACTGCGTGCGCACGTGCATCCCGTTCCTGACCGGCTCGGTGCAAGAGGCCTTGAACCCGGGCCGGCCCTCGACCTCCACCATGCACAAGCGGCATGAGCCGAACGCGCGCAGGCTGTCGGTAGCGCAGAGCCTGGGAATGGGGATGCCGGCCTCGGAGGCGGCTCGCAGGATCGACGTGCCCTCGGTGGCCACCACCGGGATCCCGTCGATCTCCAGCGCCACGCTGTGGGCGCCGGTTCCCGGCGGTGTCCCGAAGTCGGTCTCGATCAGTCGCATCTGGACCAGCCCTCCGCCGGCAGCCCGAAGTCCTCGGGGAAGTGGGCCAGTGCGCTACGCACCGGCTTGGGCGTCATGCTGCCCATGGCGCAGAGGCTCGATCCCTCCATCACCGCACACAGGTCATCCAGCACCACCAGGCGGTCTGCGTGCGCACCGTCGTGGATGATCTGCTCCATCAGCTCCGCCCCGCGTACCGAGCCGATGCGGCAGGGGGTGCACTTGCCGCACGATTCGTGCGCGCAGAACTCGAAGGCATAGCGGGCCTGCTCAGCCATGTCCACGCTGTCGTCGAAGACCACGACGCCACCGTGGCCGATGTCGGCACCGATCTCGCGCAGCGCCTCGTAGGTCATGGGCACGTCGAAGTGCTGCGGGGTCAGATAGGCGCCCAGCGGTCCCCCTACCTGGACCGCGCGTACGGGCCGGCCGCTGCGCGTCCCGCCACCCCAGTGCTCCACCAGCTCACCCAGGGTCACGCCGAACTCGAGCTCGTACAGGCCGCCGCGCTTGACATTGCCGGCGAGCTGGAAGGGCATGGTGCCGGTGGAGCGGCCCACGCCGAGCTCTGCGTAGGCAGCGCCGCCGTGGCGCATGATCCACGGCACCGCGCACAGCGTCATGACGTTGTTCACCACGGTGGGCTTGCCATACAGCCCGGCCACGGCCATCGGCGGCGGCTTGACGCGGACCTCGCCGCGCCTGCCTTCCAGGCTCTCCAACAGCGAGGTCGCCTCGCCGCAGATGTAGGCGCCAGCGCCGACGAAGAGGTCGATCCCGAAGCCGTCACCGAGGAGGCCGCCCGCCCGTGCGTTGAGCAGCGCCTCCGCCAGGACGGCGGCCGCGACCGGATACTCCGAGCGCAGGTAGATGACGCCGCGGGTGGCGCCGATGGCGTGGCCCGCCAGGCGCATGCCCTCGATGAGCAGGAACGGGTCGCCCTCCATGATCAGGCGGTCGGCGAACGTCCCCGAATCCCCCTCGTCGGCGTTGGCGACGATGTACTTCTGGTCGGCGTGCGTGTCGGCCGCGGCCTGCCACTTGATGCCGGCCGGGAACCCGGCCCCGCCGTAGCCGCGGAGCCCCGCCGACCGGACCTCGTCGATGATCGACTCCGGGTCGGCGAGCGGGATGCCGAACCCGCCGTGGGCCATGTAGGCGTCAAGGGATGTCGGCTCGTAGGCGCCGCAGTTGCCGAAGATGACGCGTCGCTGCCCGGCGAGGAGATCGTCGACGTCTCCCAGCTCGCGGGCTGCCAGCCGGTCGACGTCGTCGACGCCGACCGGCCCGAACGCCGTCCGGCGGCCGTCGCGCTCGATCTCGACCAGTGGCTCGGCCCACAGCAGCCCTCGCGAGCCGTTGCGCGTCACCTGCGTGCCCGCGACGGCCATGGCTCCGGCGACCTCCTCGGCGCCGAGCGCGAGCGCGACCGATTCGCGTGGCACGTACGCGCGCTCGCTCACCCGGCTGCCGCCTTGGCTCGCGGCTCCAGCTCTTCCAGCACGCGGTCGGCGACGACATCGGCGCCGACCACGAGCTCGCCGTCCACCATCATGGCCGGACCGTGCGTGCACAGTCCCAGGCAGTAGACGGCTTCGAGGGCGAACCGCCGGTCCGGCGACATGCTGCCGAGCGCTACGCCCAGGCGATCGCTGAGGGAACGCGTCAGCTCGCGCGCGCCTACCGACTGGCACGCCTCTGCCTGGCAGACCTTGAGCACGTGGGTAGCAGGCGGGGTCGTGCGGAAGTCGGAGTAGAAACCGACCAGACCGCGAACCTCGGCCCGGCTCAGGTTGAAGACATCTGCCACCGCGTCGACCGCATCGTCGTCGATCCAGCCGTCCTTATGCTGGATGGTCCGGAGCGCGCTGACAGGACCGCCGATCTCGTGGGCGTGGGGTGCGATCAGTCGTCGCAGTTCCTCGCTGTCCATGGCGCTCCGCATACGCAGTGAAGGTTGCCCAATCTATCAGACGGGCGGCAGCGACCGGCGCTCTCGATAGGCGTCCTCGATGCGCGCACATCGGTGATTCATCGGCTATGGCTGGCTCACGGCCCGGGGGACATCGTCCGTAGGCCAGCCAGCCGAGCGGCGGCAGACTGGCGCTCGTCATATGAGATGAACGCATCGATCGGCCCGAGGCTCGCAGCAGCCGCGACGTGTATCGCGTCAAGGGCACGCAACAGCGGTTCTGCCAGCGCGCCGGCGGCGCGCAGGAGGTCGCGGTCGAGCGGCGCCAGGGCCAGACTTTCCATCACTTGACCTGCTCGCGAGATCAGCAGGTCGAGGGGCAGGCGCTCATCCCGTGCCGCCGCCCGGCGGATCGCCCGCGGAAGCTCGGTGAGGATGAGTTCGCACGAAACCAGGTCGCCGCCGCCGACGAACGCGCGCAGCCACGCACTCTCCGGCTCGTCGACCACCAGCTTGACGACAGCCGACGCGTCGGCGTAGAAGAGCGGCACCCGTCAGCGCTCGCCGCGGATCTCGTCGAGCGCGCGACTCAGCGTGTATGGGTCGCCATCCAGCTGCAGCGGTTCCGGCAGGCTCGGTCGAACCGGTGGCGAGACTCGCCCGGCAAGGATCAGTCGGTCGAGTTCAGCGCTGCTGGGCACAGGGCCCAGCTCGGCCACCGGCTGGTTGCGGTCGGTGATGAGCAGTCGCTCACCGTTCGCGACGCGCCGCAGGTAGCGGCTTAGGTTCTGTCGGAGCTCCGCGACCCCCACGGTCGACCTCATGTACATGAATGTAGCACTTCTGCCCAAGCTCATGGCGAGGCACCACCCGTGCAGCCAGCGTCGGTGTCACGCTCTGTGCTCAGCGCGCGGTCCAGCCCCCGTCGACCATGAGGGTCGTGCCCGTGACCAGCGACGCTGCCGGCGAAGCCAGGTAGACGACGGCGCCTGCCACATCCACCGGCTCACCCACGCGATGCAGTCCTGCGATGCGCTCGAGGACATCGCTGGCGAAGGCAGGATCGGACAGCGCCGGCGCAGTGCCTGGTGTCCTGATGAACGTGGGTGCGACAGCATTGACGTTGATGCCATATCGGCCCCACTCGATCGCCAGGCACTTCGTCAGGTGGGACACCGCCGCCTTGGAGGCGCAGTAGATGGCCTCGCCGGGCAGCGCGATGAAGCCAGCCTGGGAGCTGAGGTTGATGATCCTGCCCGAACGCTGCGCGATCATCACGCGGCCGACCGCCTGGCTGGTGAGGAACAGGCCCTTGACGTTGAGATCGAAGGTGAGATCGAAGTCCTGCTCCGTCGCATCCTCGGCGGGTGTCTCGGGCGGACCAAGGCCGGCGTTGTTGACCAGGATATCGATGCCACCGAACGACCCGACGACCGAGTCCACCGCCGAGGCGATCTGCGCAGGATCCAGGACGTCCATCTGCACCCGCATGGTGCGGTGCCCCATGGCCTTGATCTCTGCAGCCAGGTCGTCCGCGTCCTCGGCGCGTCGCAGTCCGAGGGCGACGTCCGCGCCGGCATTCGCAAGCGCCAGCGAGATGGCGCGACCCAACCCGCGGGCGGCCCCCGTGACCAGGGCTCGCTGGCCACCCAGACCGAAATCGGGAAACGCGGTCATCGGAGTCCTCCCCTGTCTTCGTGTGCTGGATCACGCATCTCGAAGTGCCGGTCGTCGGAGTCGCCGCCCGCCGCCGCGGCCTGCCTGGCAAGGTACACAGCTCACGAGGCGCCGTCCACGCGGTGCTGGCGGGTAGACGCGGCGGAAGCGGGAGCGCGTGCGTGGGACGCCTCGATCCGGGCCCGTCGGCGCAGGGAGCGGGCGAAGGCCTTGATCCGCTCGGGCGTATCGGGAGCGGTCAGCGGTCGGCCATGGCCGCCGGCGAGGATGCGTGGCTCCAGCTCGGCGATGGCGGCGATGGAGGTACGCGCGAGCCGCCGATCAGGGGTCGTGTACCACGGGGGTTCAGAGAGGCCCTGTCGACCACTCAGCAAGCCGGCGGGGCTGTTGACGCAGAGCGTGACGAGGGCGTCACCGCTGATGATCAGGCCGTCGTTCGACCGGACATAGGCGACGTGGCCCGGGGTGTGGCCGGGAGTGTGGACCCAGCGCCAGTCGGGGAGGTGGGGCACTGCCCCCTTGGATGGCAGTACTTCGACGACATCCCGCAGGCTGTTGCGCACAAGCATGGCGTCCCGTCGTTCGGGCCCCATGGCCGTGATGGCAGGGAGGATGAGGTACCGGTCGAGCGGCCCGGCATGGCGCCACATCGCGTGGAAGTCGCCGCAGGCGATGGCCCGCTCGTCGGGGTGGAGATAGACGCGACAGGCCCACGCCTGCGCGAGCGAGCGCGCCGCCCCGTCATGATCGGGGTGCGCGTGCGTGAGAAGGATGGCCGCCGGCCGGGAGTCGATGCCGAAGAGCTGCTCGGCGGCGCGGTGGATGCGGTCATGATCGCCCTCCCAGCCGGCATCGACCAGAAGCCACGTGGTGTCGCTGCGCACGAAGTAGACGTTGGTCTGGGTCCGGCCGTATGGGCCCAGGCAGTAGACGTCCGACGCGATCTGGCAGGTCTCGTCCATCGCTACCCCCGGCTTGGTGCACGAACCACCCATCACGGTCCGAGCCGGGCCCAGCATACGGAGCTAGCCAGCCATTCACAAGCAGGCCAGCAGCCAGCGCAGGCATCGCGGATCAGGCTCCGGTGAGGACCACCGAAGTGGACCTCCCTCGCCTCGACACCCGTCAGGGCCGCGACTGGCAAAGCGCGACCACGACTGCCGGCGGCACTGCCTCAGGGTTCGGCGTCCGCGGCCGTCCGTGCCGCGTCCCACCACGCCAGGACGCGCGTGCCGGACAGGGTGAGCCACTTGGAGGGCTGCCCCGCCGGTACGTCGACCTCGAACCAGACCCGGCCCGGATGCCGTCTCGCCTGCAGCCACGTGCCGTCCGGCTGACGTTGCGCCCGGATCGCCTCGATGGCCTCTGCCATCCGCGGGTCAGGCGGTGTGCCGTCGAGGCGCGCTGCGGCTCGGAAGTAGTCAGCGGCGTTCAGCACGTTGTAGAACCAGCGGAACGGGTAGGCGAAGCGCGTCACCCACGGCGCGACCACTTCTCCGGTCGATCGGCGGCGCATGAGCCCGCGCTCCAGCAGGTACTCCTCGCCGCTCCGGCGCGCAGCTCGCGCCTCCTCGGTCCCTCCGCTGATGGCCTCGTGGGCGAGCAGGCCCTTCAGCGCGTTCAGCGTGGAGTGGAAGGACGACCGCGTCGAACCCTCGACCCAGTCACAGTTCCAGCCACCATCCGCCATCCGGTGCTGCACGAACCAGGCGGCGATGCCCTCGACGTCGGCGCCGAGCCAGACGCCGTTGGCGAGCGTCCACGCGTTGATGCAGCAGTCGACCTCGCCGCCCCAGTACGGCAGGTCGTCATACTCCCAGCGGCTGTTGGCCGCCAGGCGATCGGCCGTGTCCGTCAGCACGGACGCGTCGACCCCCCATTCGCGAAGCGAGTTCAGCGACCACGTCGTCGCGGTCCACGGCTGGCCCGCGTCTTCCGCAGCCTCCGGGCCATCGAAGTCGAAGTCACCGGGGAAGAATGCACCGCCCGCCCACTGGCCGTCCGGATCCTGGAGCGCGAGCAGCCGGGCGCCGAACCCCTCGGTCGCGACCCGTGCCCGCGTCGCCGCCCAGACCTCTCCTGGCGCGCCGAGCACGTCGCGCTCCACCTGCCAGCGCAGTGCGGGGTCGGAATCGAGGAGCCAGTCGGTGAGGTCACGGTCCAGCATGGGGTGAGGATACGACGGCGGCATCGTCGCGCCCGTCTGCGGGCATGACGTCGACCGGGACCGCTATCTGCACCGCTCCGCCTCGGCAGCGCCCTCTGGGTTCGATCTCGCGGCTACCGCCCGCTGAGGCGGCAGCTGTCACGTCCGTGCAACGGATCGCCTCGGAGGCCTGAGGCGCCTGCGTGGTCGACCCCGACAAGATGCCCAGCATGAGTGGAACCAGCGGTCGGGCATCCTCGCTCTCGGCGGTCACCGCAGCAACGTGCCTGGTGCTCGCGACGGTCGCATCGGTCGGGCCAGCAAGAGCGCAGCAGGATCCTCAGTCCCAGGGCTCGGCTGATGTCCGGGCAGGGAACTGCGCGGAGCCGGGTGACGTCATCGCGCTCCTGGAGCCGGTTCCAGCTGGCGTGCCGGCACATCGGGGTTCGGCGGAGCAGGGCCGGGCGGGTCAGGGTCCGACGGTCGCGACCAGCGTCACGCAGGTGCCGCTTGCGTTCGCGGAACTGACCGGCGAGCCGCACATCATCGCCGTGGAGGCATCCGGCAGCACCGGTGCCCTGTGCGCCACCGTCGGTGGGCCGCTGGCAGATGATGGAGGCCTGGCCAGTGCCCTGGTCAGCGCGGACGGACAGGCAGTCGGCGTCGCCTGGCTCCGCGAGCTTGGTCTCGAAGCTACGACGGTCCACATCTTCCTGCTCGGCGATGTCCGGGATCCGGTCAGCGCATCGCCTGGACCCGACGCATCGCCCGACCCCAGCGCATCGCCCGACCCATCACCGGGTGCCTCTCCGGCGAGTGATGGGGTCCTCCCAGAGGGCGAGATCGATCCTCGCGAGGACATCGACGTCGACGTCGCCCACTGAGCAGGACCCGGACGAGCATCGACGTCAGTCCGAACGGCCGCATGCGCCGCCCGCAGGTGGGAGAGGCAGTCTGCGCTTCAGCTCCGATCGTGATCCAGGCTACCGACGCCTCCGACGGGGCAAGCGCACGCGATACGTCGATGACGCGGGAGTGGCGCTGGATGACCCCGCCGAGCTCGAGCGCATCAAGTCCCTGGCCATCCCGCCGGCCTGGACCGAGGTCTGGGTCTGTGCCGATCGCGATGGCCACATCCAGGCGACCGGTCGTGATGCTCGAGGGCGCAAGCAGTACCGCTACCACCCGGAGTGGAGGCGGCGACGGGACGCAGACAAGTACCAGCGGATGATGCTGCTCGCCCGTCGGCTCCCGCGCATCCGTGCGGCGGTCGATCGCGACCTTTCGCGTCCGGGCTTGCCACGGGAGAAGGTCCTCGCGCTGGTGGTTCGGCTGCTGGAGCTGACGCACCTGCGCGTGGGCGGCGAAGCGTACGCGCGACTCAATCGATCCTACGGCCTGACCACCATGCGACGCCGCCAGGCTACGGTGTCGGGCTCGCACATCCGCTTTCGCTTCAAGGGCAAGGGCGGCAAGATCCATGACGTGGGCATCCGTGATCGGCGGCTGGCACGACTCATGCGCAAGGTGCAGGATCTGCCCGGCCAACGGCTCTTCGAGTACACCGATGAGGCCGGCGACCGCAGGGCCGTCAGCTCGGAGGACGTGAATGACTACCTCCGCCAGATCTCCGGGGCCGACGTCACGGCCAAGGACTTCCGCACGTGGGCTGGCACGCTCACGGCATTTCGTGCGCTGCTCCACGAGACGACATCAGAGCATGAGAGCGTCCGGCGCCATCGCGCCAAGCGCGCCCTGCAACACGCCGCCGATGCCCTCGGCAACACGGCCTCGGTGACGCGTGCCAGCTACGTCCATCCCGAAGTGCTCGATGCGTGGCATGAGGGCGAGCTCGAGCGTCTGCGCGTGCCTGACTCCGAGCCGCCCGTCGGGCGTCCCGGGGACGTGGCCAGCGCCGGCGAGGAGGCGGCGCTGCTTCGCCTGCTCGAGAGGCGACATTCCTGACCGGGCAGGATGCTCCTCCGAACCGCCTGTAGTGCTAGCGTTTCGGGATGCGCGGAGCATGTCGACTTGGCTTCCATCAGTCATCAAGTCGGCTCACGGCGCAGCTGGGACGCGCAGGGGGATAGAGGCGATGGTCGATCAGGCGGGAGAGACGTCACTGCAGGACGATGCGGTCGCGCGAGCCGAGGCGCTCTACCTCAACGACGCGCACCCGTACGGCTGCGCCGAGACCACGTTCATGACGCTCAAAGGCGTGTACGGGCTGGCCGACCCGACGGACCCGGCTGCCGCCATCGCGCTCAACGGTGGCATCGGCTACAGCGGTGGGCCGTGCGGTGCCATCACCGGAGCGGCGCTGGCCGTGGACAAGCTGGCCGAGCAGCGCATCGATCGACATGACCGCGCCAAGCTGGTCGCGCGCGAGCTGGTGCATGGGACGATGGAAGCCTTCAGCGAGGCACACGGGACGGTTAGCTGCAGAGAGCTCATCGGCTACGATCTGCGTGCCCCCGGCCAGCACCAGGCCTTCGTCGAGAGCGGCCTCTGGCGCGAGGCCTGCATGAGCCAGATCAGGACGGTGGTGGCACACCTCGCCGGGCTGGCCGACCGCGACACCTGGGAAGCGGCGGTGCAGGAGATCGAAGCCGCGCACGACCATTGAGGTCGCTTTCGCAGACCTCGATAGCGTCGGGCTTGTCAGCGGTCCTGGTCAGGGCATTCCAAGCCGAGTGAGCTGCTCGACTGACAGCTCGGCCAGCGTAGGCAGCACCAGGTGCGCCTGGTCAAGTACGGCCTCGGCGGGCGGGAACCGGGGATCGGGCACGGCGATCACCTGCATCCCTGCGCGGACGCCGGCCAGGATGCCGTTGCCAGAATCCTCGAGACAGACACAGCTGGACGGCTCCACCCCCAGGCGCTCGGCCGCAACGAGGTAGACGTCCGGCGCAGGCTTGCCCGCGCCGACCTCGTCCGCGGACACGATCACCTGGAACTTGCCCTGGATGGCGGCATCGGCGGTGACGGCCTCGACGAGCGTGGGGTGTGATCCGGAGGCCAGGGCCGTCCTGAAGTGCCTGGCCGCCAGGTCCACCGCGTCCAACGCACCGGGAAGCCAGGGGATTCCGGCTCGGTACATCTCGACCATCCGCTCGATGATGCGGTCGATGACCTCCTGCGGTGTGAGGGTCAGCGCCAGGCGCGCGATCATGTATTCGGCCCACTCCTGTGTGCTGACGCCCATCACCGCCTTGTGGTCGTCCGCTGTCCACGGCCGGCCCGCTTCGTCGGCCATCGATCGGCGGGCACGATCCCATACCGGTTCGGAGTCGACCAGCAGGCCGTCCATGTCGAAGATGACGGCTTCGATCACCTCTTCCTCCTTGCCTTCAGCCGTCCACGGTCAGCGCGTCCTCGGCCAAGTGCCACGGAGTCGACCGATTGTCCGCCGTCCTCCCCGCACGCTGGCGTCGTTGTACCGTGCGCAGATGAACAACGATGCTCCACGGCTTGGACGTCCCGCACGACGTAGATACTGCCTGACCCGCGCCGGCGGAACCTGCGCACTCGGAGCTCTCACGTGACCGAACACGATCGCCGCCTCGACCGCAAGCTGCGCGCGATCGTGGAGGGCCGCTACACCCCGGACGACTTCATGATCGCGGACGCCAAGGACGCGGACATGGGCTTCGGGTTGACTGCGGCTGGGAACGTCGACGGCGCGCCGGCCGGGGTGCTCGGTCCCGGTCGCTACCAGACCCGGGGGCGCTACCTCGACGATATGCGTGCACAGGCGAACCGTGGTGTCATCGACATCCTTCTGACCTCTGCCTCCAATGGGGAGCGCCTCGCCTCGGACGGCTCGTTGCCGGACGACCTCACCCTGGCCACCCGCGCCAACGACACCAGCGACGTCTGGGTGGGCCGGGGCGCCGGGTACGCGGCGATGCCGTCGCGACCATTCCGGACGGTGGACCTGGCGGCGGTCCGCCCGTTCTGCGACCTCGTCCTCTACTCGATCACGTTCAACAACGATCTCGAGGCGGACCTCGTGTCACTGGAGGCCTACGCGGCCTTCCGCCGGGAGGCCGCGGAGATCGGGATGCGGCACTTCCTGGAGGTCTTCAATCCCAACGCGCCGAGCCGGCTGGAACCGGAGGAGGTAGCGGCGTTCGTCAACGACTCGATCGTGCGCGCACTGGCGGGCGTTGCCCGGGCGCAGCGGCCCGTGTTCCTGAAGCTGGGCTACAACGGCGCCGATGCCCTGCTCGAGCTGACCGAGCACGATCCCTCGCTGGTGGTCGGGATCTACGGTGGCACTGTCGGTACCACCCGCGACACGTTCGAGCTGCTCCATCGCGCACATCTGCACGGAGCTCGCGTGGCCCTCTTCGGCCGCAAGATCCAGCACGCCGAGTCCCAGCTCGACCTTGTCGACCTGTTGCGGCCGGTCCTGCGCGGCGAGCTGAGCCCGACCGATGCGGTGAGGGCCTACCACGACACACTGGCCCGGCAGGGCATCGCGCCGCGGCGAAGCCTTGGTGAGGACCTGGAGCTGACCGACCGGGTGCTCCGCTCCGAATGAACCTCCCAGCCGGGGAACGCAGGGGTGTGTTGTGCGTGGGCACGCTGCTCGTCGACTACGGCAAGGTCATCGACGCCTATCCGTCACGCGACGGCCTGGCCACGATCGAGGACATCTCGCTGAGCACGGGCGGGGCAGCCCTCAACATGGCCGTCGATCTCCGTCGCCTGGGCGCCCGTTTCGACGTCAGTGTCATGGGCTGCGTGGCCGATGACGATAACGGAGACTTCATCCGCGCTGCATGTGCCGATGCCGGGATCGATGCGCAGCGCGTCCGGGTCCGACCGGGCGCTACCACTGCGTTCACGGACGTGATGGTGGAGCGAGACGGAGGTCGGCGCACCTTCTTCACCCACCTGGGGACGAACGCGCTGTTCCGGGCCGAGCCGTCGGACCTCGCGGGCTCGGATGCCCGTTTCCTCCACGTGGGCAATCTTGGGGCGCATCCATTGATGGATGACGCGAACGCGGATGGTTCGAGCGGCTGGTCAGCGCTCCTGGTCGCGGCGCAGGCGGCCGGGATGCACACGAACCTGGAACTGGCGGCTTTTCCGCCAGACCGCCTGGCGGCGCTCACTGGTCCGTGCCTGCCCTACCTCGACTCGATCATCGTCAATGAACTGGAGGCCAGCGCCCTGACCGGGTCCCACATCTCGGCATCGACGGTGGACGAGGTGGTCGACTGGGCAGCCATGCTGGCGCTGGCGCATGCACTCCTCGAGCGCGGAGTCTCGAGGCTGGCGGTCGTGCATTTCCCGGCGGGCTGCGTCGGGGCCGCCCCCGATGGACGGACATGGCGACAGGGCTCGGTCCGCTTGCCGCCGGACCGGCTGCGCAGCACCACCGGGGCCGGTGATGC
The DNA here is from genome assembly GCA_035464455.1 of Anaerolineae bacterium. Taxonomy (GTDB): domain Bacteria; phylum Chloroflexota; class Limnocylindria; order Limnocylindrales; family CSP1-4; genus JAFMJV01. Next base: position 25,176 of record DATHSE010000029.1, read on the forward strand.
CTTCGCTGCCGGCGTCATCTTCGGGCTCCACGAAGATTGGTCCGTGGAGGCGAGCCTCCGGCTCGGCGTGACCGCCGCGGCAGCCTGCGTCCAGCACCATCACACGTCGAACGGGATCATGTCCGCTGAGACCTGCCTGGCTGCCGGCGACGCGCTGGGGTATCGAGCGACCTAGGCGTTGATGACGTCGAGTCCCGCGAGCCTCAAAGAGCCTGGAGCCGGCGACTGCCGCGCGCGAGCGGGCCCCCCTGATTGTCATCGGGCTGAGCCCACGCCCGGTCGCGCCGGACCCGTGCGGCGGCCACCCGCGACGCTGCCGGGACCTGGGGCCCCGGGGACCTGCCGTTGCGAGACGCAAGGACGCCCGGACGCCAAGGCTGGCATTGTGCAGAGCGTTGTGCGAACATCTGCACATGCCGACCAACCTCGATATCGACCCTCGCCTGCTCGAGCAGGCCGTCAAGGTCAGTGGTGAGCGCACCAAGACCGCAGCGGTCACCCGTGCGCTGCGCGAGTTCGTCGCGCGCCATGAGCAGCGGCGCATCGTCGAGCTGTTCGCAGCGCTCGACTGGGATCCGCAGTACGACTACAAGGCCGAGCGCACTCGCTGAGTGGACCTCTTCGTCGACACCAGCGTATGGTCGCTCGCGCTGCGTCGTGATGTCAGGTCCGATGAGCCGACCGTCGAGCGCCTGCGCCTGGCGCTCGAAACGGGGGAGGGGGTCTTCACCACTGGGCTCGTACTGCAGGAGCTGCTGCAGGGGTTCAGGGGGCCGAAGGCCCGGGACAGCATCGTCGAGCGCTTCGGCCCGCTCCCGTTCCTCGTGCCCGACCGCGCGGACCACATCGAGGCCGCCGAGCTCCGCAACGCCTGTCGTCGCAACGGCATCCAGGTCGGCACCATCGACACGCTTCTCGCCCAGCTTTGCTTCCGCTACGGTCTGGTCATGCTCAGCACGGACCGCGACTTCGAGCTGATGGCACGGCACGTGGATCTCCGGCGCTGGGTGCCCTGAACGTGCGAGGCCAGATCCCGTCTATCGCGCCTCCTCGCCGGCGACATCCGAGGGCTCGTGTGCGGCGCGTCGAAGACGGTCGTTGATGGCCAGTCCCAGGCCCGCGTCAGGCACCCGCAGCGCCACGATGTGGTCAAGCCCAAGGGCGTCGAGCCGGTGGAGCGCGGCGAAGAGGTTGGCCGCCGCTTCTCGCAC
>DATHSE010000030.1:0-4126 GCA_035464455.1 Anaerolineae bacterium
GTTGCCCACGAGTGCCGGATCGACGTGCTGGTAGCTGTGCTCGACCTTGGCCACGGCGGCACCGTGGACGCCGCCCTTGTGGGCGAAGGCCGAGCGCCCCACGAAGGGCTGGTAGTCGAGCGGGGTGACGTTGGCGATCTCGGCCACCGAGCGCGAGAGCGAGGTCAGGCGGCTGATCTCGCCGCCACCGACCGGCGACAGCTCGAGCTCGGTCTTGAGGGCCAGGTTGGCCATGATGCTGACCATGTTGGCGTTGCCGCAGCGCTCCCCGTAGCCGTTGATGGTGGCCTGCACGTGGCGCGCGCCGGCGGCGACGGCAGCCATGGTGTTGGCCACCGCCAGCTCGGCGTCGTTGTGAGCGTGGATGCCCCAGGTGACGTCGGGGGCGTCCGGATCGGCCTCGAGCGTGGCGCGCGCGTCGCTGAAGATGCTCACCAGCTCGTTGGTGAGGGTGCCGCCGTTGGTATCGCACAGCACGAGGTCGCGGGCACCCGCCTCACGTGCCGCCCGCAGGGTGCTGAGGGCATAGTCGCGGTCGGCCCTGTAACCGTCGAAGAAGTGCTCGGCGTCGTAGACCACGTGACGGCCCTGCTCGCCCAGCCACGCCACCGACTCGGCGATCATGTCCAGGTTCTCCGCCAGCGACACCCCCAGCACCTCGAGCGCATGCAGCGTCCAGGACTTGCCGAAGATGGTCACCACCGGTGTCTCCGCCCGCACCAGCTCGTTGAGGAAGGGGTCCTCGGCCGCAGTGTGGGAACGATGGCGCGTGGAACCGAAGGCAGCCAGCTTGGCGTTGGTCCAGGTCATCTTCTTGGCCGCGGCGAAGAACTCGATGTCCTTGGGGTTGGAGCCGGGCCAGCCACCCTCGATGAAGGGCATGCCGTACTCGTCGAGCATGCGCGCGACCCGGATCTTGTCGGCCAGCGACAGGGTGATGTTCTCGCCCTGCGTGCCGTCGCGAAGGGTCGTGTCGTAGAGGACGACCGGCTTGTCAGACGCCGGTGCTTGGTGGGTGGTCACGCTGCTCTCCTCGGTGGATTGCTGTGCTGCCTAGGCGGACGTGAGCTGCGCCGCGACGGCTTCGCCAAAGGCGGCGGTGCCGACGCTGACCCAGCCGCGGGCTTCGCCGTTGGGGCCCATGAGGTCCCGCGTGCGGGTGCCGCTGTCGAGGGTGGCGCGGACGGCGGTCTCGATGGCATCGGCGGCGGCCGGCTGGCCCAGCGACCAGCGCAGCATCATGGCCGCCGACAGGATGGTGCCGGTGGGGTTGGCGATGTCGAGCCCGGTCTTGGCTGGCGAGGAGCCGTGGATGGGCTCGTACATGCCGGCGGTGCCGTGCGCGGTCTTGCGCTCGCCCAGGGCGGCCGAGGGCAGCATGCCCAGCGACCCTGCCAGGACCGAGGCCTCATCGGACAGGATGTCGCCGAACATGTTGTCGGTGACGATGACGTCGAACGACGCCGGCTTGGTGATGAGCGACATGGCGGTGGAGTCGACCAGGCGGTGCTCCAGCTCCACGTCCGGGTACTGCGGTGCCATCTCGTCGACGACCGCATGCCACAGCCGGCTGCTGGCCAGCACGTTGGCCTTGTCGACGCTGGTCAGCTTCCTTCGGCGACCGCGGGCCAGCTCGAAGGCCAGCGCCACCACGCGACGGATCTCCGGCTCGGTGTACGACATGGTGTCGTAGGCCTCGCGCCCGTGGGGCCCCTCGAAGGCTTCCTCGCGCTTGCCGAAGTAGATGCTGCCGGTCAGCTCGCGGACGATCAGCATGTCCACGCCGTCGATGAGGTCGGCGCGCAAGGGCGAGGCTTCACGCAGCGAAGGTTCGACCGCCACCGGGCGCAGGTTGGCGAACAGGCCCAGGACCTTGCGCATCCTGAGCAGTCCCTGCTCCGGCCGCACCTTGGCCGCCGGGTCGTCCCACTTGGGACCACCGACCGCACCCAGCAGCACTGCGTCCGCGGCCAACAGGGTGTCGAGATCCTCATCACGGATGGCGGTGCCGTAGGCGTCGATGGCGATGCCTCCGGCGAGGACCTCGGTCCAGGCGATGTCGAAGCCGAAGCGCGCGGCGGCCGCATCGAGCACCGTGAGCGTGGCCGCGACGATCTCAGGGCCGATGCCGTCGCCGGGGATCTTGGCGACCCGGTAGGTGTTGGCCAGCGGGTAGGGGTGGCTGGCTACGAGGCTCACGCGTGGGACTCCTTCCCGGCTGGGGTCGCTCCGGCCGCTGCCGCTTCATGCCGGAGCAGCTTCTCGAGCCCGGCAAGGTATGCCTCCAGGGAGGCTTCGATGATGTTGGTGGAGAGACCGTGGCCGTTGACCGTGTCGGGCGTGTCCTCGGGATCGATGCTGCGCCGTGCGCGGACCATCACCTGCCCCTGGGCGTCCTCGCCACCGGAGACGGCGCGGATCTCGTACTCGGCGAGCCGCGGATACCAGCCGATGATGGGCTCGACGGCCTTGTCCACGGCTACGAAGAGGGCGTCCACGGGACCGTTGCCCTCGGCCAGCGCCTCGGCCGCCGTACCGTTCACCACGAGCGAGACGGCGCCCTTGGCAGCGCCGCCCTTGCCACTGCTGATGGACCAGTCGACCAGCTGCACGGGCGACTCGGGTGCGGCCAGCTCCGACATGCCGACCCCCGCCGCCTGTGCCTCGACCAGTGCGGTCAGGTCGGCGTCGGTGACCTCCTTCTTGGTGTCGGCCAGCGCGATGGCTGCCTGGTAGACGCGCTCGAGCGCATCGCCCGAGAGCTCGAACCCCAGCTCGGCCAGCTTGCCCTGCAGACCGCGGCGGCCGGAGAGCTTGCCGACCGAGAGGCGCGAGCCGGACAGGCCCACCGACTGGGGGGTCATGATCTCGTAGGTGAGTGCATTCTTGAGCACGCCGTCCTGGTGGATGCCGGACTCGTGGGCGAAGGCGTTGCGGCCCACGATGGCCTTGTTGGGCTGCACCGCGAAGCCGGTGAGGTAGCTGACCAGGCGGCTGGCGTTGCTGATCTGCTCGGTGTTGATGCGATGGCCGGCCACCGCGAACTCGGTCGGCCGGGTGCGCAGCGCCATGACCACCTCTTCGAGCGAGGCGTTGCCGGCCCGCTCGCCGAGGCCGTTGACGGTGACCTCCACCTGGCGGGCACCGGCCTGCACGGCAGCCAGCGTGTTGGCCGTGGCCAGGCCCAGGTCGTTGTGACAGTGGACGCTGATGACGGCACCGCTGCCGACGCGCTCGACGACCTTGCGGGTGAGCTCGCCGAACTCGGCCGGGATGGCATAGCCGACCGTGTCGGGGATGTTGACGGTGGTGGCGCCGGCATCCACCACGGCCTCGTAGACCTTGAGCAGGAACTCGTGCTCGGTGCGGCTGGCGTCCTCGGCGCTGAACTCGATCTCGGCGTCGGGACCCAGCCGCTGGCGCGCGTAGCCGACCCACTTGACGGCGGCCGCGAGGGCCTCCTCGCGTGACATCTTGAGCTTGTGCTTCAGGTGGATGTCGCTGGTGGCGATGAAGAGGTGCAGATGCGGCTTCTCGGCCGGCAGCAGCGCCTCCACCCCGCGTTGCGGGTCGCCGTCCTTGCAGCGGGCCAGGCCCGCGACGGCGATGCCCTTGGTTTCGCGAGCGATGCGCTGCACGGCCTCGAAATCGCCGGGCGAGGCAGCCGGGAAACCGGCCTCGATGACGTCGACGTTGAGGCGCGCGAGCTGGCGCGCGACCTTGATCTTCTCGGCCACGGTGAGGCCGGCGCCGGGCGCCTGCTCACCATCGCGCAGGGTGGTGTCGAAGATGCGTACTGGTACGTCGGCGTTCATCAGGCTCCCCCCTTGCCGCTCCCTGGAGCGACGGCCTTGCTGGTGCTTGCCTGGGCCTGGCCAGCGCTGACCTCGACCGGGTCGAGCCAGGCCATCTGGGAGCGCAGCTGCGCACCGACCTGCTCGATCTGGTGGTCCCGGTCGGCGTTGCGCAAGCGCTCGAACTCGGCACCGCCGGAGTCGTACTCGCTGATCCAGCGCTCGGCGAAGCGGCCGCTCTGGATGTCGGCGAGGACGTCGCGCATGGCCTGCTTGGCGCCTTCGGTCACGCGCGGGCCGCTCACGTAGTCGCCGTACTCGGCCGTCTCGCT
>DATHSE010000031.1:0-9113 GCA_035464455.1 Anaerolineae bacterium
CCGCCGGGTCTCGTCGCGGACGCGCAGGGCGGGGTCGCCGCTGAGCACCTTGGAGACCACGGCACGGTCGACCGCAGCCAACCTGGCCACATCGGCGATGGTGGTGCGACCTGTCGTCTTCATCGCTGCATCACGCCCCCATGTTGCCCCAGCCGGCCCACAGGATGGACGCTCGCAGTCGCATGGTCAACCGGTTGACGCGACCGTCGGGCACGGGCTACCGTCGCGTCTGGCCGACCGGCCGGCGTCAACGCCGTGCCTACGTGTCACCCGGCATGGTGGCCTACGCGTCACCCGGCATGAGTGAGGAGCGGGACATGCGGTTCGGGGTACTCGGCGTCATCTGGAGCGACTGGACCGACGTGACCTACGAGTCGGTGGCATTCGCGCGCGAGCTCGGCTTCCGCGGCATGGGCGCGCACCTCACAGTGCCGGCCTCCACCATCAGCCCCGAGGTGGCTGCCAACGTCCGTGACTGCATCGCGGGCAACGGCCTCGACTTCCTGCAGCTCTGGGGACCGTATCCGACGATCATCAGTGAGGATGAGACGGTCCGGCGCGCCGGCGTCGCCGGCGCCGCCGACATCGTGCGCCTGGCAGCCCGCCTCGGCGTTCCCGAGGCCGGCGTGCGGCCTACCAGCCACAACCCCCGTGGCGACTGGTGGCCACATCCTGAGAACCACAGCCAGGCCAGCGAGGACCGGCTGGTGCGCAGCATCTCCGAGATCCTCGAGACCGCCGTCGTCGAGGACGTCGACATCGTGCTGGAGGTCCACGCTACCTCCACCCTCGACACGGTCGAGCGCGTCGAGCGCGTCATCCGGCGCACCGATCCCCGCCGGGTGCGCGTCAACATCGACACCGTCAACTTCGTGCGGGACCTGCCCACCGCGTTCGACCCGACGCCCATGATCGAGCACTTCTTCGACGTCCTCGGGCCGCACTGCGCCACCGTCCAGGTCAAGGACTTCTATCTCGAGGAGCGCTTCGTGGTCCACATCAGCGAGACCATCCCGGGTACCGGGCTGATGGACCTCGACACCGTGCTGCGACGCACGGCCGGCCTCGGACCGGACACCTGGGCCGTCATCGAGCACCTGCCGCTGGGCCAGATCGCGCTGGCGAAGCGGAACCTGACCGCGCGTGCAGCCGCTCTCGGCCTGGAGGTCCGCTAGTCATGGCTGCCAGCGTGACGACCGAGGCCGCCAGGCTGCGGGAGCTGGCGGAGCAGCACCTGTGGATGCCCTACTCGCCACCTGGCGCTCAGGGCTCGATGCGCGATCGTATCCGCGTCATGACGCGCGGCGAGGGTGTGCGCACCTGGGACGACGAGGGCCGCGAGTACCTTGATGGCACCTCGGCGCTGGAGGCGCTCATCCTGGGCCACGGCGACGAGGAGATCGTGGCGGCCATCGCGGAGCAGGCACGCACGATGTCGTTCGTCGATGTCTTCCGCTTCGTGACCCCGCCGCAGGTGGAGCTGGCGGCAGAGCTGGTGACAGCCTCGCCCGGGATGGCCATGGCGCACTTCACGCCCGGCGGCGCCGAGGCCGACGAGGTCGCCATCAAGATGGCGCGCCAGTACCATGCGCTGCGCGGCGAGCCCTACCGCATGAAGGTCATCACCCGCGAGGGGGCCTTCCACGGGGTGACGGCGGGGGCCATGGCCCTCGACGGCCACTACTTCGCCTCGCGCAACGTTGTCTACGACGGCGGCCTGTCGTGGGGCCGCACCGTCCCCGCGGGCGCCTGCCCGGAGTGCGACTTCGGCAAGGCCGGCCGCCATCTCGCCTGCGTCCACGCCATCGAGGCCACCATCAGGGCCGAGGGGCCGGAGACCGTGGCTGCGGTGGTGGTCGACCCCTGCGCCACGGCCATCGCCGTCTCGATCCCGCCGGTGGGCTACCTGCGCGACCTGCGGGCGGTGTGCGACCGCTACGGAGTGCTGCTGATCGTGGACGAGATCATCACCGGCATGGGCCGCACCGGGCGCCTGTTCGCCACCGAGTGGGACGGCATCGTGCCCGACTTCATCACCCTCTCGAAGGCCCTCAGCTCGGGCTACGTGCCCATCGGGGCCACGCTCATCTCACCGCAGATCCGCGACGCCTTCCTGGAGCACGACGGCGTCTTTCTGCACGGCCACACCTACGCCGGCCATCCGGTGGCCGCCGCAGCGGCACTGGCCGTGCTGCGCCGGGTCATCCGCGAGCGGCTGCACGAGCGCTCAGCGTCGCTCGGTGCGCGGCTCCTCGAAGGCCTTCGCTCGCTGCGCCACCACCGCAGCTACTGGGACGCCCGCGGCAAGGGCCTGCTGACCGGGCTCGAGATCGTGCGCGACAACCAGACCGGCGAGGACTTCGCGGATCGCCTCGCGGCCGGCAACGCCCTGCGCATCGCGGCCCGCGAGCGAGGTCTCACCACGCTCCTGCTGCATCCCGGCAACGTGCTCTTCATCGCGCCCGCCGTCGTCGCCACGGAGGTGCAGATCGATCGCATGGTGAGCATCCTCGATGACGCGCTCGGCGATGCCGAAGCGACCTGGGCATGACGGCTGCGAGGCCGGAGTACAACCGTGGTCAACCGCTTGACTCATGGGGTCGGGACGGGCTACCGTGCGCGCACCCGGGGCCATCCGCCACGACATACCAGGGTCGAAAGGGGGGTCGAACGTGATCGTCGACAGCCACCAGCACTTCTGGGATCTGGACAAGGTCGAGTACCCCTGGCTGGTGCCTGCCTATGGGCCTCTCTACCGAACCTTCACGCCGGCCGAGCTGGAGCCGCAGCTGGCCGCCGCCGGTGTCGACCGCACCGTGCTGGTGCAGGCGGCCAACTCCTACGCCGACACCGACGCCATGCTGGCGCAGGCTGATGAGCACACCTTCATCGGCGCCGTGGTGGGCTGGTTGCCCCTCGAGGATGTCGGCGAGGCCGAGCACGCGCTTGACTCGCGCTACGCCGCCGATCCCTGGTTCAAAGGCGTCCGCCACCTCAACCACGAGGAGGCCGATCCCGACTGGCTGGTCCGCCCAGCCGTCATCGACGGCCTCAAGCTGCTCGAGGAGCGCGGGCTGGTGTTCGAGGCCGTTGCCGTCTACCCGCTGCACCTGGGGCACGTGCCGTCGCTGGCGCGCGCCTGCCCGGATCTCGCCATCGTCATCGATCACCTTGCCAAGCCGCCCATCGCCAGCGGCGACTACGACGCCTGGAAGGTCGATCTGCGCGCCGCGGCCGAGCACCCCAACGTGCATGCCAAGATCTCCGGTCTCAACACCGCGGCAGACTGGGAGCATTGGAGCGCGGCCGACCTGGAGGAGCCGGTGGGCTTCGCGCTGGAGGTCTTCGGCCCGGGGCGCCTGCTGTTCGGGAGCGACTGGCCGGTCGCCATCCTGGCGGGTGACTACGCTAGAGTCTGGCGCGAGACGAATGTGGTCCTTGACAGGCTGGCGCTGAGCGATGTCGATCGGCTCGCCATCCTGGGGGGCAACGCGACATCTCTGTATGCGATCGGAGCGACCTCGTGAAGCGTTACGGGCAGCTCATCGGGCTCAAGCCGGATCACTACGATGAGTACGTCCAGGCCCACGCCGACGTCTGGCCGGGCGTACTCGACAAGATCCGAGACTGCAACATCCGCAACTACTCGATCTTCCATCGCAAGGGCCAGCTCTTCGCGTACTTCGAGTACGTCGGTGACGACTTCGAGGCCGACATGGCGCGCATGGCCGATGACCCCGAGACCCAGCGATGGTGGGCCTGGATGATGCCGCTCCAGGAGCCCCTGGCCGACCGTGCTGAAGGGGAGTGGTGGGCAGAGATGGAGGAGGTATTCCATACGGATTGAGTCGACGGATGGAGGAGGCCGCAGCCGCGGCATCGGGAACCGGATCCACGACGGAGGAGCAAGGATGCGAGACACCATGACCACCAGGAGCGGGCGCTTGGCGATCCCGCTCGCGGCAGCGTTTGCCGTGACCGCGCTGGGCGCGGGTACCGCACTGGCACAGGACGACCCGGCCTATGCCGGCCTGGACAAGGACCTGTCGGGCACGACCATCAAGATGGCGGCCATCGGCGGCGGCAGCTACGAAGCCATGTACGACTCCATCAGCATGTTCGAGGAGGAGACCGGCGCCAACGTCGAGATCGTCTTCCTCGGCGACGGCTTCGAGATCGACCGCTACCTGAAGACCAACTACGCGGCCGGCACGGTCGACTTCGACGTGGCCTGGAACCACACCAGCTTCATGTCGCAGTTCACCAACTTCGTGGAGCCGCTGCAGGACTACTTCAGCGAGGAGGAGCTGGCAGCCTTCTCGCCCAGCATCATCGAGGCCGCCACCATCGACGGCAACCTGCAGCTGATCCCGCGCCACGCCGACATCAGCGCGCTGTACTACCGGACCGACCTGTACGGAGACGCTGACCTGCAGGCCAAGTTCGAGGAGCAGTACGGCTACCCACTGGCCGTACCCGAGACCCTCGACCAGATGTACGACCATGCCGAGTTCTTCGTGGGTGAAGAGGTCATCGCGTTCGGCACCCAGTTCGCCGGCAAGGAAGAGGCCGTCGCCGGCCGCTTCTACGAGCTGCTCTTCGCCAACGGCGGCGACTACTTCGACGCCGACCTGAACCCCATCTTCGATTCCGAAGCGGGCGTGGCCGCGGCGACGTGGATGCAGGATCTCTACGCCAACGGCCTGGTGCCGGGCGACACGCCCAACCTGCTGTGGGACGGCGTGGCCGCCAACTTCTGCAACGGCGACGTCGCCGTCTATCTCGAGTGGTACGGCTGGTACGGCTACTTCCAGGATCCCGAGTCCTGCCCCAACGTGGCCGGCAAGTTCGGCATGGCTCGCGGCCCCGTGGGCATGGATGCCGAAACCCACACCGGTTGGGCCGGCGCACACGCCTTCAGCGTGGCCAAGGACTCGCAGAACAAGGAAGCTGCCGTCGAGCTGATCAAGTTCCTCACCTCCGAGGCCGTCTCCTTCGAGGAGTCGAACACCTTCGGCTTCCTGCCCGTCCGCGGCGACGTCTCCGCGCGCGTGGTGGCAGCCAATGCCGACACCGGCAACCCGCTCGATGCCGAGCGCTGGGAGCTCGCCAACCTCCAGGTCAGCGAGGACTTCCGCACGCCACCGCTCTTCGCTGACTGGATCAGCTTCACCAACGAGTGGTTCCCCACCCTCCAGTCCATCACCCTCGGCGACATGAGCGTCGAGGACGGCCTGGCCAAGGGCGTCGCGGACGCGGCTGACCTGCTGGACAGCCTCGGCTACTAGCCCATCGTCTCGGGAGGGGCCGTGCCACTCAAGGGTGCGGCCCCTCTCGACGTATCCGACACGATCCAACGCAAGGGCAGCTGATCGATGACGACGGACGCGGCGCGCCTGGACCTGCCACCGCCAGGCCCCGGAAGGAACTCCCTGCTCACGCGCCTGCGACGAGCCGAGTGGTTCACCTACCTCATGACGGTCCCGGCCGTGATCGTGGTGGTGGCCGTGTTCATCTACCCGATGGCCTACTCGCTCTTCGTCTCTTTCACCGGGTTCCACCTGTTGCGGCCGGACACGACCTCGCAGTTCGTGCTGGCGGAGATGTTCGACAACTACGCGCGCCTGGCCCGCGACGACGTCTTCTGGCGGGCGCTGTGGAACACCATCCTGTTCATGCTGGTGACGGTGAACGCGTCGCTCATCATCGGCTTCGGCATGGCCATGCTGCTGGCGCGCATGACCTTCGCCATGGGCCCGGTGCGCGTCCTGCTGATGATCCCGATGATGTTCGCGCCGGTGCTCATCGGCTTCCAGTTCGCCTGGTTCTTCAACGCCACCGTCGGCCTGGTGAACAATGCGCTGCTGACCCTGGGGGTCATCTCGCAGCCCGTGGCCTGGCTCGTCGACGAGCCCACCGGCATGATGTCGCTGATGATCGCCACCATCTGGATGACCGTGCCGGTGGTGTCCATCGTGCTGCTGGCCGGGCGCCTGTCGCTCTCCGAGGAGCTCTACGACGCAGCCTCGGTCGACGGCGCCTCCGTCTACCAGCGCATGCGGCACATCACCGTCCCGCAGATGCGGCCGTTCTTCGTCATCGTCATGGTCCTGCTCTCGCTCGACATCGCGAGGGCCTACGACATCGTGCGCATCATGACCGACGGCGGGCCGGCCCACCGCACCGAGCTCATCTGGACGTATGCGGGTCAGCTGGCCATCCGCGGCTCGCAGTTCGGCCTGGCCTCGGCCATGTCGATGGCCGGCGTCGTGCTCGGCGTCGCCTTCACCTTCATCCTCTTCCGCCAGATGATGCAGCTACGTAAGGACATGGGATGACCGGAACCGCGCGCACCGCACCGACCCCAGTCGAGGCCGTCCGGCCGCGCCATACCACGCGCCGCCGCATCCACTGGCGCGACATCGGTGCCAACTGGCTGGCGTTCACCATCATCGCGCTGCTGGCTCTGCCGGCGGTCTGGATCATCCTCACGGCCTTTCGGCCCAACCTCGAGGTCAACGCCTCGCCGCCGATCTGGATCCCGCAGGCGCTCACGCTCGACGCCTTCGAGTCGCTCTTCGGCCTGAACCCCGCCACGGCCTCGGGTGTGCCGGTGATGCGCTACCTCACCAACTCGCTCACGGTGGCGCTGCTGGCGACCGCGCTCTCGGTGCCCATCGGGACGGCCGCGGGCTACGCCTTCTCGCGTTTCGACTTCGTGGGCAGCCGGACGCTGGTGCTGCTGCTGCTGCTGACCCGGGCCGTGCCCGGCGTCGCCCTCCGCCTGCCGCTGTTCCTGCTGATGCGCAACATCGGCCTCATCGACACGGTGCACGGTCTGGCCTTCGTCTACATGGCCCTCAACATCCCCTTCACCGCCTGGCTGATGGACGGCTTCTTCCGGCGCATCCCGCGCGAGCTGGACGATGCCGCCTACGTCGACGGCGCCAGCCACTGGCAGACGTTCTGGAAGATCGACCTGCCGCTGGCGCTGCCCGGCCTGGGGGCGGCCTCGGTGTTCGCCTTCCTGGCGGCCTGGAACGAGTACCAGATCGCCTCGATCATCACCAAGACCCCGGTGGCCAAGACGTTCCCGGTCGGCCTTGCGGACTTCACCACGCAGTTCACCGTGGACTGGCGCGGTATGGCGGCGATGTCGGTGCTGATGATGATCCCGGCCATCCTGTTCGTGCTGGCCATGCAGCGCAGCCTGACCAAGGGCCTGACCTTCGGCGCCGTGAAGGGTTGACGCCGATGACCACGCGCTACCAGCCCCGCTGGCGTATCGAGGCCGGTGCCGGGCGAGATCTGCGCATCGGCATCGTCGGCTGTGGCGGCATCGTGCAGGGCGCCCATCTGCCCGCCTACCGGGCAGCCGGCCTGGACGTCACCGCGGTCTTCGACGTCGATGTCGACAAGGCGCAGGCGGTGGCCGCCGAGTTCTCCATCCCGGCCGTCGCCGCCTCGGCCGAGGAACTGGCCGCCCGGCCGGACGTCGACATCGTGGACATCGCCGTGTTGCCGTGGGTGCAGCCGCAGATCGTCCCTATCGTGGCCGCGGCGGGGAAGCACATGCTGTGCCAGAAGCCGCTAGCCATGGACTACGCCACGGGTGTGGCTGAGGTCGAGGTGGCCGAGGCCGCCGGCGTGCTGCTGGCGGTGAACCACCAGATGCGCTGGGACGCCGGCATCGCCGCGTCCCGTGACTTGGTCGCCCAGGGCGCCCTGGGCACCGTGACCGAGGCCCAGGTGCAGGTGTCCGTCTCGACGCCGTTGCACCTGTGGGCCTGGATCGCTGAATCGCCGCACCTCGACATCAAGATCCACAGCACGCACTATCTCGATGCGCTGCGCTCGATCCTGGGTGACCCACTGTGGGTGACCAGCGTCCACGGTCGCTACCCGGAGCAGGCGCCGGTACAGGGTGAGACCGTCACCAAGACCATCCTCGAGTACCCCGATGGTCACCAGGCCCTGGTAGCGACCAACCACTACAACCAGCACGGCGAACCCTCTGCCGAGTTCCGTTTCCTGGGGACTGAGGGCATGCTGGCGGGCACCATCGGGCTCATGTACGACTATCCCAACGGGCGGCCCGACACGCTCTCGCTCTACCGCGACGGCAAGGAGGTGCAGGCCTTCGAGTTCGACACCAGGTGGCTGCCCGACGCCTTCCTTGGCCCCATGAGCGACCTCATGGATGCCGTCGCGACCGGCCGCCCGCCGCTCACCGCCGGGCGCCAGATGCTGCCCACACTGGCCATCGGAGAGGCTGCCTACCGCTCCGCCGAGGAGCGGCGCAGCGTGCGGCTGTCCGAGATCACGGGCAGCGGGGCATGAGCGAGGTGGTGGCCGCGCCCGGCACCATCTTCTCGATGCTGCACCGCGCCTTCGGCGATGCCGCCATGGAGGCGATCTTCGCGGAGGCGGCGACCGTCGATGCCTGGCTTCGCACCGAGGCCGCCCTGGCGCGCAGCCAGGCCGAGGTGGGTGAGCTCGACCCGCAGCGGGCAGAGGCCATCGCCAGCGCCTGTACCCTCGAGAACGTGGACCTGCCTGCGCTCTGGACGGAGACCAGCAACGTGGGCTATCCCATCCTGCCGCTGGTGCGGCAGATCACCCTGCGACTGCCCGAGTCGGAGCGCGGCTCCCTCCACTACGGCGCCACCACGCAGGACATCATGGACACCGGGCTCTCCCTGCAGCTGGACGCTGCCATCGGGCGCCTGGCGCACCTGGCCGATGCTCTCGGTGACGCCCTGGCGTGGCAGGCCGAGGCGCACATCGACAGCGTGATGGCGGGTCGCACGCATGGCCAGCAGGCGGTGCCGACCACCTTCGGGGCCAAGCTGGCGACGTTCCTGCGCCAGTGCACCCGCCTGCGGGCGGACCTCGACGGCGTCCGGGCCAGCTGCTGCCAGGTCAGCCTGCACGGTGCGGCCGGCACCTCGGCCGGGCTAGGCCCGCGTGCCGACGAGGTCCGGGCGGCCATGGCACGGCAGCTGGGCCTGCGGACGCCTGAGGGGCCCTGGCATGTCACCCGTGATGGGCTGGCCGCGTTCGGTGCGGTCTGCGCGCGCGCCGCAGCGGTCTGCGCGCGGTTGGCGCGCGAG
>DATHSE010000032.1:0-8673 GCA_035464455.1 Anaerolineae bacterium
CTGAGGCCTCGGAGGCGTTCGGCTGCCTGGCCGGCCGTCTCTCGCGCGCCGAAGGTGATGACCAGGAGCTGGCTCATCGGTACTCTCCCCTCTGCATGTTGGAGCGCGAGTGTACGACGCGGGCAGGCGGCTGCCACACGATTCCCGCTTTTCGATTCCCGCCGCTGGCTCTGTCGCTCGCTACGTGCGCTCCAGTACGACCTCGTTGACGGCTCCCTCCACGATGGTCCACGCGCGCACGTCGGGCGGCTCGGCGGCGAATGAGACCAGCAGGTAGATGGCGTCGGGATAGGCGGCCAGGCCGACATCGGTGGGCGACGGGTAGGGGGGCGAGGCGACGTGCGAGTGCACGATGCCCCAGACCACTTCGTCGGCATCGTCGATCTCCAGCATGACCCGCAGCAGCTCCTCGCTGTCCATGAGGTAGCGATAGGGCGAGGCAGCCGCGTTGCGCATGCCCACGAAGCGACTGGGGACGCCGCCGTTCTCAGCCGTGCGGTCGGAGACGAGCACGCCACAGCCTTCGTTGGGCAGCGCGCCGCGTAGCCAGTCGATGAGCTCGTCGCGGATGGCCGGGGGCAGCGCCGCCGATGCGGGCACCCAGGGCGCCCGACCGCCTCGACCGGGCGCTGCGGCACCGCTATCGGCCGCTCGCTGCCACGCTTCCACGCTCGGCACCACCTCACCGTCGCCGGTGGCCGCTGGCTCATCGGCAGATGACAGCACCCGCGGAGCGCCAGCCGGCTCGCGTCGCTCGTTCACCACAGGTTGAGGCTGTCGATCTCGTCCTCGTCGGTCTCGAGGTCGCGTGTCCAGATGTCTTCGCTGAGGTACTTCCAGCCGCCGTCGGCCAGCAGCGCCACGATGGTGCCGCGCTCCATCTCGCGCGCCAGCTGCTTGGCCGCCACCATCACCGCCCCGCAGGAGACGCCGGCGAAGATGCCCTCCTTGTCGGTGAGCTCGCGCAGCGCCTCGATGGCATCGGTGTTGGAGACGAGGAACTTGCCGTCGATGGCAGTGGGATCGAAGATCTCGGGGATGAAGCCCTCGTCGAGGGAACGCAGCCCCTGCACCTTCTCCCCCGGCAGCGGCTCGGCCGCATAGATCCGCACCCCGGGGTTGTGGCGCCGCAGCCGCCTGCCCACGCCCATGAGGGTTCCGCCGGTCCCGAGGCCGGCGACGAAGGCATCGACCTCCGGGCAGTCGGCGATGATCTCCTCGGCCGTGGTCTCCTCGTGCGCCCGCGGGTTGGCCGGGTTGCCGTACTGGTAGGGCATCACGAAGCGCGGGTCCTTCTGCACCAGGTGCTTGGCCATGGCCACGGCGCCGTTGGAGCCCAGGTGGCCCGGCGAGTCGATGACCTCCGCGCCGAACAGGGACAGCAGCTGGCGCCGTTCCATGGTGACGTTGTCGGGCACCACCACCGCCACGCGATAGCCCTTGCGCCGGGCGATCATGGCCAGGCCGATGCCGGTGTTGCCGCTGGTGGGCTCGATGATGATGGAGTCAGGCGCAAGGCGGCCGGACGCTTCGAGATCCTCGATCAGGTACTTGGCGACGCGGTCCTTGACCGACCCCGTCGGGTTCATGAACTCGAGCTTGGCGTACAGCCGCACGTTGGGGTTGGGACAGACGTTGGGGACCTCGACCAGGGGCGTGAAGCCGATGGCATCGACGATGGACGGGAAGCGGCCACCGTGGCGCACGTGCCCGCCGTGGGCGTGCGGTCGCAGCGCGTCGATCTCGGGCCCGGACAGCCGATCGGTCGTCGATGTCACGACCAGCGGACCTCGCTAGCGTCCTCCGGCCATGGCCGGCCGCAGGATGACCTCGTCGCTCTCACCCACCGGCGTCGCCAGCTCCTGCTCGTAGCGCACGTCACGCCCGTTGACGTAGACGTTGACGAAGCGATTGAGCGAGCCGTCCTGGGTGAAGACCTGCTCACGCAAGCTGGGGAACTGTTCGAGCAGCGATTCGAGGGCCTCGCCCACCGTGGTACCGGTGACCTCGACCTTCTTCTGGTTGCCGGCCTGCGCGCGCAGCACCGGCGGGATCCGGACCGCAGTCATGCGTTCACCCCCATCGTGGCAGCTGGTGTGGTTGGCAGTGCGAAGACGCCATCGCCGGCGGGCTGCACGACCTCGCCGTCGCCGCAGGCAGGACACTTCGGGTCGCGCCGCAGCTGGAGCTCGCTGAAGGCCCCGTCGAGCGCGTCGTAGATGAGCAGCCGACCGGCGAGCGAGTCGCCGATATCGAGCAGGACCTTGAGTCCCTCGGTCGCCTGCAGCAGGCCCATCACCCCGGGAACGACGCCGAGGACGCCGGCCACCGAGCAGCCCGGTGCCAGCTCAGGCGGGGGCGGCGTGGGATAGAGGCAGCGATAGCAGGGGCCCTGGTAGGGCTTGAAGACGGTGAGCTGGCCCTCGAAGCGGAAGACCGATGCGTGCACCACGGGGATGCCGGCCTTGACCGCTGCATCGTTGAGCACATAGCGGGTCTCGAACGTGTCGGTACCGTCGAAGATGAGGTCATAGCCCGCGATGAGCTCCTCGACGTTGTCGGGGCCAAGCATCACCTCGTGGGCGACCACCTTCACGTCGGGGTTGAGGTCGGTGATGGTCATCTCGGCCGATTCGACCTTGCGCATCCCGATACGGTCGCTGCGGTGGATGACCTGGCGCTGCAGGTTGGAGGCGTCGACCACGTCGAAGTCGACGATGCCGATGGTGCCCACGCCGGCCGCCGCCATGTACAGCATGGCCGGGGAACCCAGGCCGCCGGCGCCGATGAACAGCACCTTCGAATCGAGCAGCCGAGCCTGCCCCTCAGCGCCGACCTCGGGGATGAGCAGGTGGCGGGAGTAGCGCAGCTTCTGCTCCGCCGTGAGCACGGTGGGTTGCTGCCAGGCACGGCCCTCGGACTTCCAGGCCTGGAAGCCACCGGTCATCGAGCTGACCTCCGTGTAACCCATGTGCTGCAGCGTCTGTCCGGCGAAGAGCGAGCGGATGCCGCCGGCGCAGTAGACCACGATGGGAGTGGTGCGGTCGGGCGCCAGGGCCTCGATCTCCTGCTCGATGTAGGACTTGGAGATGTGGCGGGCACCGCTGACGTGGCCCTGCTCCCACTCGCTCTGCTCCCGCACGTCGAGCAGCGTGGCGCCGCGCTCGGCGGCAAGCTGAGCCTGTGCCGTGGTCACCTCGGGCACCCGCTCACGTGCCTCGCGCAAGAGATCTCGATAGGACTTGGTCATCAGGGGGTGTGACTCCGTGGTGGCTCGACTCGGGCTGTCGAAGGGGGTTGCTTGTGCGTCAGCAGCCGTCGGAGGGGTCGAGGGTCATCTTCCGACCCTCTCCTCGTCCGACGAGGCCTGCACGTCATGGCGCGCCTCGAGGGCGTGCTGCAGCGTGTCGAGGGAAAGCAGCGCGCACTTCAGGCGCGCCGGGCTGATCACGATACCCAGCAAGTCGAGGATGTCCTGGTTCCTCATGGCCTCGACCTCGGATACAGGACGGCCCTTGACCTCGTCGGTGAGCAGCGACGCAGACGCCTGGCTGATGGCGCAGCCCCGGCCGCTGAAGGCGACGTCACTCACGTTGCCCGCAGCATCGACGCTCAGCATCATCGTGATGCGGTCGCCGCAGAGCGGGTTGTGGCCTTCGTAGACAGCATCGGGCGCGTCCAGCGTGCCGAAGTTGTGGGGCTCACGATAGTGCTCGAGGATCTCGTCGCGATACAGGTCATCCATGGGCGTGTGCAGGGTACTCGATGCGGTAGGGGTTCTCTATGAAGGGCTGCCGTGGGAGGGGCTGGCGCTCGCCGGCACGCGGCCGAAGATGCGCTGGACGCCGCGCAGGCCCGCGGCCAGGCGGTCGATGTCGTCGGTGCCACTGTAGACGCTGAAGGAAGCGCGTCCGGTGGCTGTCTCGCCCAGGCGCTCGTGGAGCGGCTGCGTGCAGTGATGGCCGGCGCGGATGGCGACGGCCTCGCGGTCGAGCAGCGTGGCGACGTCGTGGGCGTGGGCCTCGGGCAGGGTGAAGGTGACGATGCCGGCGCGCTCGGCCGCCCGGGTGGGACCGTGGATGCGGATGCCCGGCACCTCCCGTGGCAGCATCTCAAGCGCGTAGGCAGTGAGTGCCTCCTCGTGTGCAGCCACGCGCTCCATGCCGATGGCGGCGAGGTAGTCGATGGCAGCTCCAAGGCCGATGGCAGCAGCCACGTCGGGCGTGCCGGCCTCGAACTTGTGGGGGATCTCATTGAAGGTGGTGTGCCGCAGGTGCACGGAGTTGATCATCTCACCGCCACTCAGGAACGGCGGCATCTCCTCCAGCAGCTCCGCTCGCGCCCACAGCGCGCCCGAACCGGTGGGGCCCAACACCTTGTGGCCGCTGAAGACGTAGAAGTCGGCGCCGATGGCCTGCACGTCCACGGGCAGGTGCGGAACGGCCTGCGCGCCATCCACGAGCACCAGGGCGCCGGCCTCGTGCGCCTGCGCCACCATCTCGCGCACGGCGGTGACGGTGCCCAGGGCGTTGGACTTGTGGGTGAATGCCGCCAGCTTGGGCTTCGTCCGCAGGAGCACCTCCCACGAGTCCATGATCAGCCGGCCTTCCGCATCGAAGGGCACGAACTCGAGATCGGCGTCCTTTTCCTGCGCCAGCAGCTGCCAGGGCACCAGGTTCGAGTGGTGCTCCAGCTCGGTCAGCACGATGGCATCGGCGCGGCCGATGTTGCGGCGGCCCCAGGCGTAGGCCACCAGGTTGATGGCCTCGGTGGCGTTGCGCACGAAGACGATCTCGCGCCGGTCGGGCGCGTTGATGAAGCGGGCGACCTTGTCACGCGCGCCCTCGTAAGCGGCCGTGGCCTCCTCGCCCAGGGCGTAGATGCCGCGGTGCACGTTGGCGCTGTAGCGCCGGTTGTAGCCGTCCACGGCCTCGGCCACCACGCGCGGCTTGAGCGTCGTGGCGGCACTGTCGAGGTAGGCCAGACGCCGGCCGTGGAACTCGCGCTCGAAGAGCGGGAAGTCGCGGCGGATCAGCTCGGGGTCGAGCGGCGCGGGGGCGTTCATCTCCAAGATCATGTCGGCGAGTCGGCCGAGGGGCCGCGCTCGATGGATCAGTCCTCCAGCTTCTCGAGTCGCTCGACCTCGGGATCCTCATCGAGGTCCGCGACCTCGAAGCCGGCCTCCTTGAGGATGGGAGCATAGCCTTCGTCCTCGAGGCGCAGGGCCAGGTCCTTGCCGCCCGAGGCGATGATGCGACCGTGGGCCAGGACGTGGACGCGGTCAGGCTGGATGTAGTTGAGCAGGCGCTGGTAGTGGGTGATGAGCAGCACGCCCAGGTCTGGGTTGAGCTGGGCGTTGACGCCTTCGGCCACGATGCGCAGGGCATCGATGTCAAGGCCCGAGTCGGTCTCGTCGAGGATGGCGAACTCCGGCTCCAGGATGGCCATCTGCAGCATCTCCAGGCGCTTCTTCTCGCCGCCTGAGAAGCCCTCGTTGACGTAGCGTCCGGCGAAGGAGTCGTCGAGACGAAGCAGCTCCATCTTCTCGCGCATGAGCGTGCGGAACTCGCCCATCTTGATGCCGCCGCGCGTGGCATCCGAAGGGTCGACCTCACTATCGCTGACATCCAGGCCGCGGCGACGGGCATTCAGGGCCGTGCGCAGGAACGAAGCGACCGAGAGCCCGGGGACGGCGGTGGGGTACTGGAAGGCCAGGAAGAGGCCCAGCCGGGCACGCTTGTCGGGACTGAGCTCGAGGATGTTGACGCCCTTCCAGATGACCTCGCCGCTGGTGACCTCGTAGGACGGGTGGCCCATGAGGGCATAGGCCAGCGTGGTCTTGCCCGAACCGTTGCGGCCCATGATGGCGTGGACCTCTCCCTTGCGGATCTCGAGGTCGATGCCGCGCAGGATCTCGACGTCGCGGCTGGCGACGGGCACGACATGGAGGTCGCGGATGACCAGGACGCGGTCATCGGCAGTGGCCTCTGGCGTAAGCGTGGCGGGCAGGGTGGCGGTGTCGTTGGTCATGGCTGCGTGACGGGCTCCTTGATGGATCGCTCGGTGAGCGGCTGGACGGCCAGGAGGGCCGGTTGCGGATGGGCGGGGTGCCCCAGTCGAGGTTCGGCGAGATCCTCGAGGGTCATCGAATCGAGAGCGCTGACGATGGCCTCGCGGACGCGCTGCCAAAGCTGCTCGACGTTGCAGAAGCCGGCACGCTGGCAGGTCCCGGCATGGTGCGGGTCGTCGCTGGCGCAGATCATGGGAGCGATGGGTCCCTCGAGTGCCGTAACCACCTCGCTCATGCGGATGGCGGAGGGCGGCTTGGCCAGCTCGTAACCGCCGCGCGCGCCGCGCGTGCTGGTGACGAGGTCAGCCCCGCGCAGGCTCACCACCAGCTGCTCCAGGTACGGTCGCGGCAGGGACTCGTGATCTGCCATCTCAGACAGGCTGACGGGGCCGCTGCCGTAGTGGCGGGCGAGCTCGACCATGAGGCGAACGCCGTACTCCCCACGCGTGGAGAAGTGGAGCGCGCCCGAGGTCGGGACGGTGGTGCGCACGATGGTCTGGCTGTCTCCTGTCGCCGGTGCCGACGGGTTCGCCACAAAGGCATGCGGCAACGGCAATTCCGACTGATTTCGTCAGGATTGAGTCTAGTCGCGCCACGCGGGCTCGTCAACGCCACTCGAAGACGGCGGCCGCGCTCGAGGTCGTCGGTCAGCCGGCGGACGGCGGGGTGGGCGGCGATCAGGCTAGGCGGGGCGGATCTGCTGTTGCTGCTGCGGCCGCTGCGTGACCTTGATCCCGTGGCGCCGGCCGCTGTGGCCATCGATGGCGGCCCGCAGCGTGAGCTGCCCCTCACCGGGGATGGCGATGGGGATGTTGAACGCCATCGGTACCAGCATGTCCATGCCGGCCATGCCGGGCGGGCGGCCGGTGGCCAGCTTGGCCTCGAAGCCGATCATGCGTGTGTCATCGTGCAGCAGCTCGATGGCCACCGTGTGCTGGTCATCGGTGTAAGCGAAGGGGATGCGCACGCCCAGGGCGATCCCGATCATCATCCGATGCGGGAACTGTGCGGGCTGGATACGGTCCCAGCTGCCACCCATGAGGTAGAGCTTGCCGTTGACGACCTCGGCACGGTCGGCCACCAAGAGGTAGTCGACCTCGGGCACGCGCCGCAGGGTCGCCTCAGCCGCCTCGAGTGCGCCGTCAAGCTCGTCGGGGGCGCCTGCACCGTTGGCGGCGTCACCGCTCGCAGCTGCGTCGTCGAGGCCGTTGTCGTCGTTGTCCTTGCTGGGATCGGTCACAATCGCGGGTCGTCCTCTCCGAATGAGAATGGTGGGTAGCGGTCGACCATCAGCAGCAGGTAGGCGCTCACGCGCAGCTGCCAGCGATACACGCCGCCGACCAGGGTGTAGATGAGATCGGCCTGCCGGCCGAAGACGAGCACGGGGATCCACACCACCAGCATCAGGAACGCGGTCAGGATGGCCAGGACCCACAGGACGATGAGGTGTGGGATGAGCAGGATGGCGCGCACCAGCTGGCCAATGAAGGGGATGCCCCAGATGCGGTTGATACGCACGCCCTCGTCGAAACGCACGCTCACGGGGTGGTCGCCGCCCGAAAGCGAGAAGGGCGGGTACGTCGGCGTCATCAACAGCGCGTAGGCGCTCACGCGGAGGTTGTAGCCCAGCAGCCCGCCGATCCAGCGGTAGCCCCAGCCGGGGAACCGCCCCAGCAGCAGCACCGGGATCCAGGCCACCAGGATCTGGATGCTGGCGACGATGGCCACCAGCATCATCACCAGGACGTGAGGGATGAGCAGGATGGCGCGCACCAGCTGGCCGATGACCGGGATGCCCCAGAATCGGCTGATCCTCGCCTCCCGGTCGAAGGAGACGTTCACCGGGTACGCGTCGGGCGCCAGCGGATAGGCGGGTGGAGGCCGCCACATCGGCGCCGGAGGAGCCCAGGCACCGCCGGCTTGTCCATAGCCGGGCGGCGGGGGCTGCTGCCCCCATGGCTCGCCGGGAGCGCCATAGCCGGGCGGTGGCGGCGGTTGCCCCAACGGCTGCGGATACGCTCCGGTCGTGCGCGGATCCTGCGGCGTCGCGGGTCCCTGGGAATCCCACGTCATGTCATAACCTCATCGATGGCTGACAGGCTGGCACCAGCCTACACGCATCCCGACCCCCGCGGCAGCGGTCCTCCGCTGGGGCTTACGACCGCACCCATGACGTACAGGCCGAAGCGCTCGACGGCCTCGGCTGCGAGCACTCGGCCGATGGCCAGCGAAGAGGTGGCAGCCGGTGAGGGCGCGTTGTACACGTGCAGCACACGATCCGAGCCGGCCAGCAGGAAGTCGTCGACCAGGGACCCGTCTCGCCGCAACGCCTGGGCACGCACCCCCGACGGTCCGAACACGAGGTGGTCCGAGCTGAGCGCGGGGACGAAGCGCTGCAGATCCGCGACGAAGGCGCGCTTGACCCAGTCACGCCACATCTCGGCTGCGCCCATGCGCCAGAAGCGGCGAGCCAGCGTGCCAAAGCCGGGATAGGTGACGGTGTCGGCAAGGTCGCGCAGTGACACCTCGAGGCGGCCGTAGCCCTCGCGGGCGGTGGCCAGGACGGCGTTGGGACCGGCCAGCACGCTGCCGTCGACACGCCT
>DATHSE010000033.1:0-3706 GCA_035464455.1 Anaerolineae bacterium
ACCAGCAAGGAGTTGGTCAGGAAGACCAGCTGGCCACCGGGCCGCAGCAGCCGAGCCGCCTCGGGCACCCAGCGCTGCGGGTCAGCCCACAGCGAGGCGCCGTACTCGGACAGGACGATGTCGAAGCTGTCGTCCGGCAGCGGCACGTGCTCGGCCGTGGCCTCGATCAAGGGGAACCGCAGGCCCGTGCTCGACTGCAGCCGTCGGGCGGTCGCGAGCTGCGCGGGCGTGGGATCAAGGCCAACGGGGCGGGCGCCACGCTTGGCCAGCCAGGCCGAGAAGTACGCCACGCCACAGCCGAGCTCGAGGACGTCCTTGCCCCGGACGTCGCCCAGGGGCGATCCGACCGATACGTCAGGGACACCGAACTGGCCCCAGGTGATGTCGTCGCGGCCCCAGCTGGCCTCTGCCGCGGCATCGCCGTACTCGAGGTTGTTACGCGTCCACTGCCTGATGTTGCCGGCCACCGACTCGGCCACCGAGTCAGCCGTGGGCTCGGATGGATCTGTCACGGATGCTCCTGTCACGGATGCTCCTGTCACGGATGGATCTGTCATGGATGCTCCTCGTCGTGCGCTGACCAGGTGTCCTTGGGCCCGGCAGCCTCCAGGTCAGCCCGGCGCCGGGCGAGCGCGATGAGCCCACCGGTCACCACGCCGGCGAGGGCATAGACCGGGAACCAGTCGGCGAGCTGCTCGGGTGGTCGTACCAGGAGGGCGACGCCGAGCAGGAGCGGCGGTCCGGCGGCGCCGATGAGCGTGGCGCCGGCGGCGCGCCGGCGAGCGGGTCGGTGTCCGTCCTCGTGCTGGCGTGCCGAGGTCACGCCCGTGGCCGCTCGACGCATGCGCGGCAGCCGTTCGCCGAGGCCGGCGAGGCCGACCATGGCCAGCACGATCGCCAGCGCCAGCGATGCCAGCGCCAGGATGGTCGTCTCCATCCTCGGAGTGTGGCCTAATCCGGCTACGCTGTGGGCGATGCCCGAGCTCACCTCGTCAAGCGTCGTACTCTCGCCACACGTCGTACTCATCGGTGGCTTCCTGACCGAGGCCGCGCAGTACCAGCCGATGCGGTCGCGGTTGCTCGCACAGGGGGCCGCAGCTGTCACCATCGCGCCGATCCACCTGCCTGACTGGGCTGTCATGGGTTTCGCGGGTATGGGGCCGCTGCTGCTGCGCGGGGCTCGTGCCATCCGGGAGGCGCGCCGGGCGTCGGCAGCACCGGTGATGGTGGTGGGTCACTCGATGGGCGGGATCATCGCGCGTCTGGCGATGGCGCCGTCGCCCCTCGATGGCCGGTGGTCGGGCGTGGCGGATGACGTCGGCTGCCTGGTGACGCTGGGGACACCGCATCGCTTCACGCCCAGCGTGCCCTGGCGACACCCCGGTCAGCGCGCCGCCGAGCACCTGGAGCGGGTCAGCCCAGGGGCGTTCTTCGCGCCCACGACGGGCTACCTGACGGTGGGCTCGTCGCGGGTGCGGCCGGCTCGTCGCCCACCTACCAGCTCCGCCGTGGCGCTGCTCAACCGCGTGCTCGGTGCCTTCGTGGGTGAGACACCCGGCGCCAGGAGCGACGGGCTCGTGTGTAGCGACCGCTGCCGCCTGGACGGCGTGCGCCACATCGAGTTCGACGACGTGCTTCACGGCCTCGTCTATGGGCCGTGGTATGGGGATACTGCCGTCATCGAGCGCTGGTGGCCCGCCGCCGTCGAGGAATGGCGGGCGGCTCTGGCCATCCGAGCCGCAAGGGCAGGGGAGTAGTCGCCCGACGGCGTACGACAGCCATGCGCGGCACCGACCCCCGCGTGCGGCGCCACGCTGACAACCGACGTCGCGACAGGAGAGCGCGGTGTTCGTCCCCGGGGAGGTGAACGCGATCCGCGGGGACGGGGCCTGCGTCCGTGATCGCCGGCCGGCTTGGCGCCTTGGCCGCTAGCCGACGCCCTGCCCGCGCCAGCGAGCCAGTCGTTCGCGCGCCAGCGTTTCGCGGAGCGAGACAAGCGACCGAGACTGTCTGACCGGCGGGACGCGAGGCGCGCTCTGTCGCTCCCGAGGCGTGCTACGGCGGTCATTCGTAGCGCTGGGCGAGACAAGCAATCCGGCAAGCTCACCAGCAGCCCTGATGCCGGCTCGTTCTCGGTCGCTTGTCACGCTGGGCGAAACAACGACAAGGACACCGACCGGTGCGGGGCTCGGATGGGCTCCGAGCATCGGCCCACTCCACCCAGCAGGAAACTCCACCCAGCAGGAAACTCCAACCAGCAGGACACTACACCCAGCAGGAAGCTCCGCCTAGCCTGCGTTCTCGGGCAGGATGGTGGCGAGCTGCGCGGCCAGGCCGGTCTCGGTGAAGGCCCCCAGGCTGAAGGCACGCACGACCCCCTCGCCATCCACGAAGAACGAGGTCGGCATGGCGACGCCCCGGTACGCGTCCCAGGCGGCATCGTCGGGGTCCAGCAGCACCGGCCAGTTCGCGCCCTGGTCGGCGGCGAACGCGCCCGCCCCCTCGGCCGCATCGTCGTGGAGGATGCCCAGGATCTCCAGGCCATCCTCGGCATGGTCGGCGTACGCCTGCACCATCAGCGGGAACTCCTCGCGGCAGGGTGGGCACCACGTCGCCCAGAAGTTGATGAGCACGGGCCGTCCACGCAACGATGCCAGCGTCACCCGCTCGCCCTCGAGTGAGCGCAGGTCGATCTCGGGTGCCTGCTGACCGAACAGGGGGTGCCCTCCGACGACCGCTGTGTCGGCATCCTCACCGCTGCCTCCCCACGGCGGGAAGAGAAGGAGCGTCAGGGCCAGGCCGCCCACCGCCACGATCCCGACCAGCAGGACCGCCCGTAGCCCCCGCCGGTCGGCCGGGTCAGCCACCGTTGCCCGGCAGCAGGGAGATCAGCCACGGCAGCAACGTCAGCGCGATGGATGCACCCCCGACGACGAAGTACACCGGGATGAGCCGGTGCGGCCAGGCGTTCTCGGGGTCGCGATCGGCCGGCGAGGCGTGGCCGTGCTCCTTGACATCCTCGAGCTCCTTGTTGGCATCCAGCAGCCAGCCGATGGCGGCGATGCTCGCCATGATGAGGCCGCCGATGAACATGGCCGGCCCGAACACGAGGCCCGAGGCGAGGAACAGCAGGCCCGCCGGAGCCAGCAGCGGCCACGCCGACGGACCCGGCAGGTGCATGCCGGCGGGCGGCCTCAGCGCCCAGCCGGGCAAGCCTCCGACGGCTTCGGCGCCGGCACCGTGGCCGCCCGCCTCCACCTGCACGTACTCGCGGCTGGCGTCGAGGTACCAGCCCGTGATGCCCACGATCGCGATCAGCAGGCCCACGCCCAGGATGGTCACGTTGACGAGCGACGCGAAAGGCCCGAGCGCGAGGCCGAAGAGGATGAACAGCAGGCCCACCGGCGCCACGAAGGGCCACAGCGACGGTCCCGGCAGGTGCATATCCTCGGGCTTGCGGCCAGCCGGCACGGGCCTCGGCACACGCGACCGGTTGCCGCTCGCGTGGCGCGCCCACATCCAGGCGACGAGCCCGACGATGGCGATGATGCCGAGGGCGAGGAGGAGCGGGATGTAGCCGATGAGGTCGTTCCAGACCGGGATGATGACCTGGCCGATGACCTCGAGGATGCCGCTCCAGAGCTCCGTGAGCATCAGGATCTCCGCTGGGGCTGTGCTGCTGCCGCCATCCTACCGGGCACGCTAC
>DATHSE010000034.1:0-6329 GCA_035464455.1 Anaerolineae bacterium
CGAGAAGCGCTGCCGGGTAGCGGTGCCGAGGTCGCAGCAACAGCCGCTGCGCAGCTCCGAACTCGACGATGCGCCCGGCGTACATGACCGCGATCTGGTCGGCCATGCGCTCCAGCAGCCGCAGATCGTGGGTGATGATCAGGACCGCGGTGCCCAGCTCGCGCACCAGTGACGCGAAGGACTCGATGACGTGGACCTGCACCAGGGCGTCGAGCGCGGTGGTGGGCTCGTCGGCGATGACCAGCTCCGGCTCGCAGGAGAGGGCGGTAGCGATGGCTGCCCGCTGGAGCATGCCACCGGAAAGCTCGTGCGGGTAGGCCTGCATGAGGCCCTTCGGGTCGGCTACCCCCAGGCGCGCGAGCAGCTCCCGCACGCGACCGTCTGCCTCGGGCGCCGCCAGGTCACGGTGGAGCTCGAGCGGCCGCCGCACCTGTGCTCCCATGCGTCGCAGCGGATCGAAGGCGCGGAAGGGATCCTGTGGCACGAACGTGAGGCGTGCACCGCGAAGGCCCGCCGTTCGGTCGATCCCGGGTGCGCCGATGAGCTCGCCATCGAGCCGGATCTCCCCAGCGCTGATGGAACGCGCTCGACCCAGCAGGCCGAGGACGGCGAGACCGAGGGTCGTCTTGCCACAGCCCGACTCGCCCACGACGCCGGTGACCTCGCCGCGGCGCACGGACAGGTCGACGCCGCGAAGGATGTCGCCCCCGTGCGTGGCGATGCGCAGGCCCTCGACACGCAGCAGGGTCGTGGCCCAGGCATCAGGGGACGCCACGGCGTCCCCCGTCGGATCAGGCGTCGGCCTTCACCCAGGCCCGCTTCCAGTCGTAGGGGGCGTAGGTGGCCAGCGTCGGCATGGCACCCACGCGTGGCCCGTACACGACCTGGGGGGTGACCTCCATGATGGGTACGCCGGCGACCTCGTCGATGAGTGCCTGCTGCACCTCCAGCAGCGCAGCATCCCGCTCGGGGCCGAAGGGCATCTGCTCGGTCGCGTAGAAGGCCGCGTCGATGTCCTCGTCGCAGAAGTTGGAGATGTTGAGGAACTGGCCGCAGACGAAGTTGGTCGAGATGTAGTCCTGCGCGTCGGGATAGTCGGCGCTCCAGTAGGTGGAGGACAGGTCACGTGCCTCCGGGTCGTAGACCGCGCCGCCGAAGAACTCGCCCGGCTGCAGGCCGGCCAGGTCCACGTTGAAGCCGACGGCCTCGAGGTCCTGGCGCAGCGCGGTGGCGTTGGCCGAGCCGTATGGATCGGTCACGTCGTAGATGACCTTCACCGGCGTCCCGTCATAGCCGCCCGAGGCCAGGTACTCGCGCGCAAGCTCCGGGTCGTGGGGATAGATGCGGGTGCCGTCCGGGTCGGACTGGGTGGTGGCGGAGCCCATGAGCTGGTTCCAGGGCTTGGCAAGATCGCCGAACTGGGCGGTGAAGTCGCGGGTCAACGCGTGGGCCACGGCCAGCCGCAGATCGCGGTCGCCGAACATGCCGCTGTTCTCCAGCGCCAGGTAGTAGATGCGCGGCCCCACTGCGTCTTCCACGGTGACGTCGGGTGCCTGCTCGAGGAGTCGCAGGCCCGCAGGCCCGATGGTGAAGGGCTCGTACACACCGTCAGCCTGGCCTGACTCGAGGCGGAGCACCTGGGTGTTCTCATCGACGCCCACGTCGACGCGGATCTCGTCGAGGTAGGGCAGCGCCGGGTCCACGTAGCCCTCGTTGCGTGCCAGCGTGATGTCCGAGCCCTTGTTCCACTCCTTGACGTAGAAGGGACCGGCACCCACGGGCCGATTGCCGAAGTCCTCGCCGCGCTCGGCGACCGCCTCCGGCGGCACCGGCCAGCTGGTGGCGATGGTCAGACCGAGCAGGAAGGTGCTGGTCGGCGCCTCGAGGGTCACCTGCAGCGTGTCGTCGTCGATGACCTCGATGCCCTCCACGCTCTCGGCCTCGCCGGCGTTGAAGGCGGCCGCGCCCTTGATGGGGAAGAGGTAGCCGCTGCCCCACGACGGCGCGGGTGCGCCCTCGGGCGTGGGGTCGAGCGCGCGGGTCATGCCGTAGGCGACGTCCGCGGCGGTGACGGCTCGTGGCTCGAAGTCGGGACCAGCGAACATCGCGCCGGGCTTGAGCCTGAAGGTGTAGACCAGCCCATCGTCAGAGATCGACGGCATCCCGTCCGCGAGAGCCGGCACGAGCTCCCCCTCGGGCGTGAAGTGGTAGAGCCCCTCGTACAGCGCTCCGGCCACGGTGTTGTATTCGATGGTGTCGACGGCCTGGCTGTTGTCGAGCGTCCGCGGATCGTTGAGCGCCACCAGCTCCAACCGTCCACCGCGAGCGGGCTCGGCATCCTGGGCCGCGACGACAGCCCCGAACGAGGTCATGACGGCCGCCAGCAGCAGGCTCAGCAGCACGGTTGGGAGCAGCTTTCTCACGTTGGACCCTCCACGCTTGGTTGACCTTGCGAGTCTACGTTCGCTGGACGCGCAGCGGCAAGGCATCGCGGTCCCGGCGATGCGCTCGTATGCTGTCGCCATGGACACGCGTGAGGCAGCTGAGCGTGCTGCCGGGGTCATCCGCGATCGCGCCGGCCGCCTCCCGAGCGTCGCGGTCATCTGCGGCACCGGCTTCGCCCCCTGCAGCGACGTGCTCAGCGATCGAGTCAGCATCCCCTTCGAGGCCCTCGGCTTCCGCTCGAGCCGTATCCCGGGCCATGTGAACGAAGTCGATATCGGGCAGCTGGACGGCATCACCGTGGCGGCAGTCAAGGCCAAGGTGCTGCCCTGTGACGGTGCCAGCTGGCAGGAGAGCGGGCTGCCTGCCCGCAGCCTTGCCGTGGCCGGCTGCCGAGCCCTGCTGTACTCGGCCAACTCTGGCTCGATGCGCGCGGACGTCCCGCCGGGCAGCTTCCTGGCCTTCACCGATCACCTCAACTTCAGCGGCTACAACCCGCTGGCCAGCGAGCGTGAGGGCCTGGGCTGGGACACGCCCTACCTGTCGATGGCCGAGCTGTATGACGCCGCCCTGACGTCGCGCGTCCGCCAGGCGGTGGAGGCCGCCGGCGTGCCGTGCCCGACCGGCGTGGCCGGATACTGGATGGGCCCCAGCTTCGAGACCCCGGCTGAGATCAGGCTGGCGCAGATGGCCGGGTGTGCCATCTCCTCGAACTCGTTCCTGCCCGAGGTCATGGCTGCGTACCACGCCGGCATGAAGGTGGTGGCGTTCACGTTCGTGTCCACCATGTCTGCCGGCATCGGTGCGCCCATCCGGCTGGGTCCGGTGCTCGATCTCAGCCGGCGGGCGCATGACGACTATCGGACCATCCTGCGAGCCGCCATCCCGGTGTTGGCGCGGACGTGCGCGAGTCATGCCTGACGCCCCGCTGGAGGCCTACCTAGCGACGGTGCGGCCGGATGCCCATGCGACCGTGCGCGCCCTGGTGGCCGCCGTGGCCGAGGCTTCGGCGGACCTGGAGTGCAAGGTCACCTACCGCATGCTGGTCTACACCTTCGACTCGCGCTGGCATGACTGGGTCGTCGCCATCGGCGTCTCCAGCAAGGCCGTCAACCTGCGCTTCCTGTATGGCCAACGACTCGACGACCCGGCCCGACTGCTACGCCATGGAAGCACCACCGCGGCCGTCATCGACTATGCCTCGCCGGAGGATGTGGACCCGGCGGTCGTCACGGCCTACGTGCAGGAGGCCGTTGCCAAGCACGCGCGCTGACTGGGCTCGACGCCCAGCCCTCAGGCGGCGACCGTCTCGGTCTGGTCGATGGGGTCCGACGGCGCCCGCTCCCGACGCGCCAGCAAGACGAACGGAAGCGCCAGGGCGCTGATGCCGGCGGAGACCAGGTAGGAGGCAGCGTAGCCCGAGACGTCCGCCACGCGACCCAGCGCCGGCTGCGCGACGGAGCCGCCCAGCGAGCCCATGAGCGAGTCGAACGACAGGACGGTGGCCCGCTGAGCGGAGGGGATGACGCCGTGGAGGAACGCCTGGCGGATGGGTCCTGCGATGGCCGAGACGAGCGCCCACAGCACCAGCAGAGCGATGGCCAGGTAGAAGGCGTCCATGCCCAGGCGCTGCTGGTTGAAGCCGACGATGGCGATCCCCGCTAGCGCGGCCGATTCGATGGCGATGCCCAGGAACACCGCATGCGTGCGCAGGCTGAAGAAGCGCCGCACGACGGGTACGGACAGGCCTCCCACGATCTGTGCGCCGGCCACGATGGCCGCCGCCAGCCCGGCGATGCTGTAGGCGGACGGGTCACCGTACAGCTCGAGCAGGTACGGCTGCATGGCGTAGAACGCGTAGAAGCTGACGCCACCAGTGAAGGGAGCGGCCAGCATCATCCAGCGCACCGGGCGGTTTCGCAGGCCTCCGTCGATGGAGCCGCGCGCGATCTGCCGGATGGCGACGCCGGTGCTGACGTCCGTGCGAGCCTTGAAACCCAGGTCACGCATGAACAGGAAGGCGGCCACGAGTGCCACACCGAGCATGACCGCGCGCAGGATGTAGGGGACGCCGAGCGTCGTCACCTGGGCCACGATGCCGCCGAGGACCGAGCCGGTCAGCATGGCCACGCCGCTGATGGTCAGCCCGCGGCCGAAGACGGTCTCGAGGCTGCCCTTGAAGCCGGTCGCGCCGAGGGCGTCGACCAGCCACGCCTCGGTGGCGCCGCTGAAGAAGGTGAACCCCAGGCCAAGCAGGATGGATGCGAGGGCCCAGCCGACGAAGGGTGCTTCGAACTGCCACATGGCGAGATAGAGCACCGTCGAGAGCAACAGCACCGCCGCACCCAGCATGAACGAGAGTCGGCGCCCCCTCGTGTCGGCCACTACCCCGGTCGGCACCTCGAAGATGACCATGCCGATGGAGAAGAAGGCATTGGCCGCGAAGGCCTCGGTGTTGCTGAGCCCCGCGTCCAGCAGGAACAGCGTGTTGACCCCCCAGATCAACGAAGCTGCCAACGTCGTCAGCAGCGTCAGCATCAGGTAGACGCGCTGGATGTGGGCGGACGACGTGCTCACAGGGCGGGGGATCGTCATGGGCCCGACGACCATACATGCTCCGTCCAGCCCGCTACAACCGGTGGGCGACGCTCAGGCGCGCATGCCCCCCAGCTGTGCCCGTCCATCTGCCGGTCGACGCAGCGGGCAGCAGGCGCCCGCTCGACGGCCTACGCTCTTGCCATGCAGGACGCCGAGCCCATCATCGCCGCCCTCGGGCTCTCAGCACACCCGGAGGGCGGGCACTACCTCGAGACGTGGCGTGCGCAGGCGGCTCCCGGCGAGCGTCCCTGCGGCACCGCCATCTACTACCTGTTGCGGGCGGATGAGCGCTCGCGCTGGCATCGCGTGGACGCAGCTGAGGTCTGGCACTTCTATGCCGGCGATCCGCTGACGCTGTGGATAGCGCCGGGGTCAGGCGGGGAGCCGGCGCAGCGGCATGTGCTGGGCTCGGCCATCGAGGCCGGCCAGCGACCACAGATCATCGTGCCGGCAGGGGACTGGCAGTCGGCCGCGACGACCGGATGCTGGACCCTCGTCGGCTGCACCGTCTCGCCCGGCTTCCGGTTCGAAGGCTTCGAGCTGGCCGAGCCGGGCTGGGAGCCCGGACGATGTCCATGATCCGGGTCATCGGTGCCAACCCGGCCATGGACCGCGTGTCGACATGGCCACCGTTGCGGATGGGCCAGGTGAACCGCGCCGCGACGGTCTCGGTCGTTCCGGGGGGCAAGGGTTTCAACGTCGCCCGCGCCGTCCTGCGCCTGGGCCAGCAGGCAGCGTCCTATGGCTTCCTGGGCGGGCAGATCGGCGAAGCGCTGCGCGAGATGATCCTTGCCGACGGCGTGATCGACCGGCACACCACCATCACTGCCAGCACCCGCGTCTGCTTCATCGTCGTCGAACCCGATTCGGACAGGTCCACCGTCCTCAACGAACCCGGTCCCGCCGTCACGGCCGAGGAGACAGGTCGCCTTCTCGACTGCATCCGTGCCGACTGTGCCGCGGGCGACCTCGTCATCCTGTCGGGCAGCCTGCCGGACAGTGTGGCGCCCACGGTGGCCGGCGAGATCGTCGATATCGGACATGCAGCCGGAGCGCATGTCCTCGTGGACATCCACAGTGAGGCGCTGCGGGTCGCAGCCGGCAGGAAGCCGTGGATGCTCAAGTGCAACCGGCGCGAGCTGCTGGAACTGCTGGGCAGCGCGGACGCGGACGCCGCGACCTCCATCGGAGAGCTCGCCACGCGGATGCAGGCTGTACGCGAGCTCGGCATCGAGGTGGTGGTGGTGACGCTGGGCGCGGACGGCGCCATGGTGGCCGATCGTGAGGGC
>DATHSE010000035.1:0-12819 GCA_035464455.1 Anaerolineae bacterium
ATCCGCAGCTGGGTGGACAAGCACTTCTACCGCGTGCGCACCCGCACGCCGTAGGTGCGCCGGGGTCGCGCGTGGCCTGGGGCTGTGCCATCCTCGGGTGGTGACCGCATCCAGTGAAGGGTCTGGCCCCCTGGCCGTGACCGACGACCTTGAGATCGCCTCCGGATCGCTGGCTGATGCGCAGCTGAACCGGCGCTTGGAGCTGGCTCGCCGCGTGCTGCTGGCGAGCCTCGGGGTGCTGGCGCTGGTGGCGGCGTGGCTCCTGTACGAGGACGGCATCGGCCTCGCCGACCTGCTGCTGACGGTGGGCCTCGTCGCCTTGGTGCTGGCGCTCTACGTGCTCTACACGACGATCGAGACGCTGACCCGCAACCGGCTCGAGCGCGAGGCGGCCATCCGTCGCATCGTCATCGGCCTCTCGCGATCGCTGTCGCCGGAGTCGGTGGTGGATACCGTCATCAACGACCTGCGCTCGGCCACCGACGCCGACCACGTCGTGGTAGCTCGCGTCAGCCAGCCCGACATGAACGTGGAGGTCACGCTGGTGGCGGCCCAGGCGGACGCGCCACCCTCTCGCACGACGTTGCGGCCGGAGATCGACGCACCCGGGGCGCTCGACACCGACCTGCACGACGAGGGCGGGGGGGAGAGCGCAGGTGACTCCTCGGATGCTGCCGCCGCCGCAGCCGAGGAGATCGCGCGCCGTGTGCGGTCGGCGTATGGACTGGCACACACGCTGGCCACACCGCTGGTGGCCGGCCGCAGCTTCCTGGGCGCGCTGTTGCTGGCACGGCGGAGCCGTGAAGCCTGGAGCGAGGGTGACCGCCGCCTGCTCAGCTGGGCCGCCAACGAGGTGGCCACGGCCTTCCAGCGAGCGTATGCGCTGGAGGCCGCCGAACGCGGAGCCAAGATCGACGTGCTCACCGGGCTGCCCAACCGGCGCTACTTCGACGAGGTGCTCAGCATCGAGCGGCCGCGTCGCCGCAGCAATGACAGCCTGGGCATCCTGATGATCGACATCGACCACTTCAAGATCCTCAACGACCGCTTCGGCCATGCCACGGGCGACCGGGTCCTGCGCGCGGTCGCCGGCGCCATCACCCAGGGCGTGCGCGCCGAGGACACACCCGCTCGCTACGGCGGCGAGGAGTTCGCGGTGCTGCTGCGGCGCGCCTCGGCCGAGCAAGCCATCGAGGTCGGTGAGCGCATCCGTCGCCTGGTGGTGCGGCTGCACCCGGCCAGCCTCGGCATCGACGAGCCGGTGACGGTCTCGATCGGCGTGGCCGTCGCAGGCCCCGACCAGGTCGCCATCCCCGGCCTCGTCGAGCGCGCCGACC
This sequence comes from Anaerolineae bacterium, assembly GCA_035464455.1. Lineage (GTDB taxonomy): Bacteria > Chloroflexota > Limnocylindria > Limnocylindrales > CSP1-4 > JAFMJV01. The sequence goes on from DATHSE010000035.1 coordinate 1,338, forward strand.
AGGCCCTCTACCGGGCCAAGCGGCTGGGGCGTGACCGGGTCGTGGCTGCCTGAGCGGGAGTGTCACCCCGAGCCGGTCGGCCGGCGTCCGACGATGCCGCGCCGCAGAGCAACGGGCGCATGGCGGCAGTGCTGGCCGAGATCGCCGACCTGCTCGACATCAAGGGTGAGTCGCCCTTCAAGGTAGCGGCCTATCGTCGCGCTGCCGACTCGGTGGCGCGCAGCGCAGTGGAGGTGGCAGCGGCCTATCGCGCTGGCGACCCGCCCGAGCTGCAAGGGGTCGGTCGCGCCATCTCCGAGCGCCTCGCCGAGCTTGCGCAGACCGGTCGGCTGCGCTACCACGAGGCCCTTCGCGAGGAGGTGCCACCGTCATTGCTGGAGCTGCTGACGATCCCCGGCGTGGGGCCTCGAACCGCCGGGGAGGTGTGGCGCGAGCTGGGCATCGCCACGCTCCACGAGCTGGGCAGGGCCGCACGTGCCGGGCAGCTGCGGCAGCTCAAGGGCATCAGCGCCCGCACCGAGGCCCGCATCGTGGAGGGTATCGCGGAGCTGCACCAGCGGCCGCCACGCCGCATGCTGATGGCCGAGGCGCACGCCCAGGCAGCCCGGGTGCTCGGCCTCGTCGAGACGCTGCCCGGCGTCATCAGCGCCACCGTCGCCGGCTCGGTCCGGCGCTGGCGCGAGACGGTGGGGGATCTCGATGTGGTCGTCGAGACCGAGCGACCGCAGGCGGTGCTGGCGGCCCTGGCCCGCTTGCCCGTGATGGAGCAGGCGGAGACAGGGGTGGGCGGAGGCCGCGATCGCGCCAGCCTGCGGCTGCTCGACGGCCCGCGTGTCGATGTGCTGACGATGCCGCCCGGTGCGGCCGGCAGCTACCTCATCCATCTCACCGGCGCCGCCGAGCACAATGTGGCACTGCGTCATCGCGCCCGTGAGCTGGGCTGGTCGCTCTCCGAGCATGGGCTCAGCCCACTGGCCGATGAGGACGCGACGCCACTGGCCGATGTGGACGCTAAGCCGCTGACCTTTGCCTCCGAGTCCGAGCTGTATGCCTTCCTTGGCCTGGCCGAGATCCCGCCGGAGCTGCGTGAGGGCCGCGGCGAGGTCGAGGCTGCCGAGCGTGGAGACCTGCCCACGCTCGTCCGTCGGGCCGACCTGCGGGGCGACTGCCACAGCCACAGCGACTGGTCCGACGGCCGCGAGTCCCTGGAGGTGATGGCCGAGTCGGCTCGTCGCGATGGCCGTGAGTACCAGGTGCTGACCGACCACTCGCACAGCCTCGGCATCGCCAGGGGCCTGACAGCCGCGCGGGTGGAGGCCCAGCGTCGCGTCATCGGTGAGCTCAACGAGCGTTTCGCCCGCGAGCTCGCGGCCGGGGAGCTGCCCGCCGGGGCCAACCCCGACGGGTTCCAGCTGCTGCACGGGACCGAGCTGGAGATCACCCTCGATGGCCGCCTCGACTACGACGACGAGCTGCTGGCACGGTTCGACGTGGTGGTGGCGTCCCTGCACGTCGGCCGCCGACAGCCTCGCGCCCAGCTCATGGCTCGCTACGAGGTGGCCATGCGCAGCCCGCACGTCGACATCATCAGCCACCCGTCCGGGCGCAAGATCGGCCAGCGGCCTGGGCTGGACCTCGACTGGGAAGCGTTCTACCGCTTGGCAGCCGAGACAGGCACGCTGCTCGAGATCAACGGCAGCCAGGCCCGGCTCGACCTTGACGAGCACCGCATCCGTGCGGCGGCGGACGCCGGCTGCCGCTTCACCATCGATTCCGATGCCCACGAGCGAGCCGAGTGGCAGGGCCTCACCTGGGGCGTCGCCATCGCACGCCGTGGCTGGCTGGGACCAGAGCGGGTGGCCAACACCCTGCCGCGCGAAGACTTCCTGGGGCTGATGCAGGAGAAACCGCACCACTTCTAGGCCGCCCGGCGTCGCGATGGTACGATTCGGAGTCGCGAGCGGTGGCGTGCCCGCATGCCCGGAACACCGCCGACCTGCCGCCGGCCGGCGGCCCATCATCCGATGCCCGAGGAACGAATGAGCTTCGACCCCCTGACCCCCAGCGAACCGGTCGCCGTTTCGAGCGCCATCACGGCCAGTCGCCAGAAGCGCCAGCTCGTCGACCAGGCCATCGACGCGGCACGCCGGGCCGACTGGACCGCAGCGGCCGAGATCAACCAGAGGATCCTTGAGATGGGTCCCGACAGTGCCGCCGAGAACCGCGCTGCGAAGGCCTGCTGGGAGCAGGGTGAGCTGGGCCTGGCGCGCGAGCATTACCAGTCGGCGCTGGCCATCGACCCCACCAACCGCATCGCCGAGCGCAACATCGGCCGGCTGCGCATGCTGATGGTCGACGCCGGCTCGAAGACCGTCCCCGCCACGCCGGGCAGCAAGGCGCCGGTCAGCATCTTCGTGGAGGAGACCGGCAAGACCGGCTTCGCCCACCTCGTGGATCTGGCCGGCCCCACGGACCTCGCCCAGGTGAACCCGGGGGATTTCGTGGAGCTCCATCCGGCGGGGCCACGGGTGTTGGCCACGTCCAACGGCGTCCGGGTCGGTGTCGTCGAACCGCGCGTCGCGGCGCGCCTGCTGCGCCTGATGGCCGATGGCAACAAGTACGCCGCCGCCGTCACCAGCCTCGGCGACGAGGATGTCCGCATCATCATCCGTGAGACCTACCAGGATCCCTCCAACTACGGCAAGGTCTCTTTCCCCACCGCCGCCAGGGTCTCAGACCTGCGGCCCTACACCAAGGGCACCCTGGTGCGTGAAGAGGCGGACCTCGAGGACGAGCTCGAGTTCGACGAGGAGCCCGATTCGTTCGACGATATCGGCGCCATCCTGCCGGCCGAGACGCATGCCGAGGAGGGTTTCCAGATCGAGGGCGAAGGCGAGCCCGACGATGACGAGGACGACGATGACCTCGCCGGCGCCGACGTCGAGGACGACGAGGACTTCGACGAGTCCTGACCACCTGGGCCGTCCCCGGCTAGACTCTGGCTGACACGATGGCGGACCCGCGACAGCCTCCCCGGAGCCCGGATCGCGGGCCACGACTGCCCGCGCTCGAACGGCTGGCGGCAGTCCCCGATCTGACTGCGCTGCGCGCCCAGATCGAGTCGCGGACCAAGGTCGGCGACGTCGTGCTCGAGCTGCACGGACGGGGTGGCTGGGTCACCCGAGCCGCGATCGACGCCTTGCGGCGGTCGTTCGTGATCGAGTCCACGGCCCTCACCCGCCTGGTGGCGGAGATCGTGCTGCGTCCGCCAGACCTGCGCCACCTCGACGCCGCCGTCTCCGGCATCGCCGTGGACGCGCGGGGGATGGAGGGCGGCCTGCGCTCGGCCATCGAGGCCAGCTACGCCTCGCGCTGTCCGGGCTGCGGCAACAGCGTGACGGTCAGCGAGTTCATCTGGGATACCGAGGCGGGCGAGCCGTCCCGCAAGAGCTTCAAGTGCACGCGCTGCCGGGACGGCCGTGCCGACCGGCACCCCATCGACGTCGACGCGGATGACCTGTATCGCGCCCGTTCGGTGGATGCGACGTTCGCTCGCGAGACGCTACGCCAGCGCTTCCCCACGCCGACCGCTGACCACCCCCTGGCCGCGGAGCTGGTCGACCTCTATCCCCCTCGGGCGCAGGTGGCCCTGGCGGCCATCCTCGAACGCATCGAGACGGAGCTGCGGGCCCCCTCGGTGCAGGCCGCGCTGCGACTCGCGGTCGTGCACATGGTGCTCTCGCTCAGCCGGCTCAACGGCTATCCGGGCCGCGTCGCGCAGCTGCGCATCAGTGGCGGCCACGTACGCCTCCCGGCGTCGCGGCAATGGCGCGAGCGCAATACCTGGAGCGCCTTCGAGGAGGGCACACGTGCCGTGCGCGCGTTCGTGGCGGCCATCGGATCGGGCGGCGCCCGCACCCCGGCGCGCGTCGGTCCCGATCTGCGGGCGCTTCAGGACGGCTCTGCCAACGTGGCTCTGCGCTTCGGGCTGCCGCACGGCAGCGAGACGTTCGGGCCACCGCCGCGGCCGGGCACAGCCCCCGGGGCTCGACCCCGGGTGCGTCCCGGCGTCAGGCTGGTGCTCAGCCAGCTGCCCATCCACTGGTCGCCCGAGAACCTCGGCTTCGCCTATCTCGCCTCATCGCTTGCCATCGGGCCCGAGGGCGCAGCATCACTGCCCCTGGCCAACCTCTTCGGGGCGCCCCCCAAGGCCGAGTGGGCCCGCGATGCCGCGACCCTCCAGCGAGCGCTACGCGCGGTGCAGCCGGTGCTGCTGCCCGAGGCGCAGGCGGTCATCCTGCTCGAATCGGCCAGCCCCGAGGCCCTCGTCACGGCCGTGCTTGGCGGCGTGGGTGCCGGCATGCGCGTCGATGACGCCGTCCTCGGCGAGACCGAGGAGGGCGTCGACGGCCATGTCCAGTTCGGATCACCCCAGTCGGCCGCGGTCGATCGGGATGTGGCCATCCATTCGGCCTCAGACCCCTCGGGGCCGTTCCAGATCTCGGCGGTCGAGGCTGCCATCGCGGACATCGCGGTCGCGGTGATGCAGCTGCGCGGCGAGCCCACGCGCTTCACCCGCATCCTCAGCGAGGTGCTGCTGGGCCTGGATCACCTGGGACACTTGCGGCGGCTGGTGGGCACACCGCGCCAGGTCGAGGCCGGCGACGAAGTCGAGGCCCAACACCCGCCCGGGCTCTTCGGCGTGGTCAGCGACACGCCGGCGGCGCGTGCCTCCGGGCCGGGGCAGGGTGAGGCTGACAGCGGAGCCGGTGAGCGCGACGGGCTCGGGCAAGGGGACGATGACGGCCCGGAGCAGGGCACGATCGATTGGAATGACCGGGGCCCCGCCTCGGACCCGGTCCGACTCACGCTGGACATCATCCGTCGCGAGCTGCGACGGGCAGAACACCCGCGCCTGCGTGAGGTGGATGCTGACCGGTGGTGGCTGCGCGACCCACGCGACCTGGCGGCCACCAGGCAGCCGCTGTCCGAGCGCGTCGAGTGGGGCATCTTCAGCCTGCTCACCACGAGCGGAGGCCTCAGCCGCGCCGCCTTCGACGAGCGCGTGGCGCGCCTGTTCCGCGGCCCCGAAACCGCCGACGCGGAGCTGGTGCAGGCCTGCCTCGAGAGCTACCGTGCCACCACGCCGACGGAGGATGGCCTCATCCGCTGTGACGAGTCGCTGCAGCGACGCTTCGCTGAGCACGGCGAGATCGTGGGCATGCTCACCGACTTCGCCCATCGCGCCGGCATGCGCGTCTGGATCACCAAGCGCGAACAGCGTCGCCGCTACCGCGAGGGAGTGCTGGGCGACCTGCTGAGCGACCCCGAGCAGCGGGTGTACCTGCCCTTGGTCGCGCCCGGCCCGCAGGAGGTGCTGGAGCAGATCGATTGCATCTGGTATGTGCGCGGCAAGGGTGCCTTCCTCTTCGACGTGGAGTGGCAGGCGGCACTCGACGAGCCGGTCATGAAGCGCGGCCCGCGCATCGAGACCAACGACAACATGGTGCGCTTCCTGGTGGTGCCCGACGAGCGCACGCCGCTGTTGCGATGGCGCCTCAGCAACTCGCCCATCCTGCGGCAGCGGCTCGAGCGCGACAACTGGCATATCCTCAAGTGGAGCAACGTCGGCCGCCTGCATGCCAGCCCACGGGCCAGCCTCTCGGCCCTCGGACCACTGCTGGGGCTCGACCCGGAGGTCGAGCGCGGTGAGGACCAGATCGGCATGTTCGTCTCGTGACGGCCGGCTGCTGGCGAGTCTGACCGGAGGAGATCGGATCTTTGGCTGAGCCCGCAGCGACCCCTGTCCATGCCTTCGCCGAGCGCGCCTGGGAGCAGTACCTCCAGCTGAACCCGCTGTGGGCGACCTCGCAGGGTGACGAGCGCTGGGACGACCGGCTGGACGACCCTGGACCCGCCGGACGCGCGGCGATGCTGACGCTGGTGGGTGCCTGGGAGGCGGAGATCGAGGGCTTCGGCGGCCTCGAGCTGTCGGTGGAGGACAGCATCACGCTCGATCTCATCGGCATCGTCATCGACCGCAGCCGTGAGGCCGATGCCCTGTGCCTGTGGCAGATGGAGGCCATCGACCAGCACGGCGGCCCGCAAGGGCTGGTGGGCGACCTGGCGCGCATCCAGCGCGCCGACACACCCGAGCGCCTGCAGAGGCTGCTCGCGCGGCTGGCCGCATATCCGGCCTGGATGAACGCCCATCGCGACAACCTCGCCGCCGGCGTGGCCGCGGGGCGGACGGCGGCCGCGCCAGTGGTCGAGCGCTGCCTCACCCAGACGCGCCGCATCGTCGAGACGCCCGCAGCACAGTCGCCCATCGCCCTCATCAACGCCGACCTCGAGCAGGAGTCGAGGCAAGCCATCGTGGCGGCGGTGGAGACCCACGTCCTGCCGGCACAGCGGGAGTGGCTGGCCACGCTCGAGAGCTACGCTGCCCACGCGCGTGCGGGCGAGGGCATCTGCCATCTGGCTGATGGTGACGCGCTCTATCGCCACCACATCCTCGCCTGGACCACCCTGGCGGAGGAGCCGGCGGCCATCCACGCCTATGGCCTGGCACGGCTGGACCAGATCGACGAGCAGGCGCGCGCCATCGCTGACGAGCTCCGGTTTGCCGATGTGGCCGCCCTGCGCGCGCACCTGGAGACTGCGTCGGACAACCACGTGAACCGACCGGCCGACTTGGTGACCCTGGCCGAGGAGCTCATCGCCCGTGCCGAGGCGGAGGCGCCGGCGTGGTTCGGCCGACTGCCCAGGGACGGCTGCGAGGTTCGCGCGGTCGAGCCACACATGGAGCAGGAGGCGCCGCCGGCCTTCTACATGCCGCCAACCGAGGACGGCTCGCGCAGAGGCCTCTTCTTCATCAACACCTTCGACCCGTCGTCGCGCCACCTGCATCGCATCCCGGCAGCGACCTTTCACGAGGCCGTGCCGGGACACCACTTCCAGATCGCCATCGAGCAGGAGCTCACCGACCTGCCAGCCTTCCGCCGCTTCGGCTCCCGCCTCGCCGGTGGCTCCTACGTGGAGGGTTGGGCTCTCTACGCCGAGCAGCTGGCCGCCGAGATGGGCCTCTATCGCACGCCGCTCGAGCGCTTCGGCGCGCTCGAGACCGAGGCCTGGCGCGCGGCACGGCTGGTCGTCGACACCGGCATCCACGCCCTGGGCTGGGGTCGCGACCGCTCCATCGAGCTGCTCATCGGGCGCGCCGGACTGTCGAGGCTGGAGGCAGAGACCGAGACCGACCGCTACATCAGCTGGCCGGGCCAGGCGCTCAGCTACATGATCGGCCAGCGCGAGATCCTCGCAGCCCGCGCCGAGCTCGCGGCCCGTGACGGAGCCCGGTTCGACCAGCAGGCCTTCCACGACCAGGTCATCGGCCACGGCTCGCTGCCGCTGTCGACGCTGCGCTCGATGCTGCCCGACTGGGTGGTTCCCAAGGCCGATTGAACCACGCCATCCGATGACCACAGGGGAGACCGATGTGACCACGACCGCCGTGCACCAGTTCGCTGACCGCGCCTGGGACGAGTTCCTTCGCCACAACCCGCTGTGGGCAACGGTGCAGGGTGACGACCGCTGGGATGACCGCCTCGACGACCCGTCGGCTGCCGGACGCGCGGCCTCGATGGCCATGATCGACGGCTGGGCCACGCAGATCGAGGAGCTCGGTCAGTCCGAGCTGACGGTGGAGGACGCGGTCACGCTGGGACTGATCCGTACGATCGTGCGCCGCTTCCGCGGCGCTGATGAGCTTCGGCTGTGGCAGCTGGATGCGCTCGACCAGCTGAACGGCCCCCAGACCCTCGTCGGTGAGCTGGCCCGCTTCCAGCGCACCGAGACCGCTGAGCGATTCGAACGGCTGTTGGCGCGGCTGGCCGCCTACCCCGACTGGATGTCGGCGCACCGCGCCAACGTTGCCGAGGGCGTGGCCGCCGGCCGCACCGCCCCCGTCGAGGTGCTGGACCGCTGCCTCGACCAGACCCGCCGCATGCTCGAGACGCCCGCCGAGCGGTCGCCCATCATGCTCGCCAACCTTGGGCTGCCCGACGACCAGCGCGCCGCGCTGCTCGCCGCCGTCGAGCGGGATGTCCAGCCGACGCTGGCGGCCTGGCTGGAGACGCTGGAGGCCTATGCCGGCCACGTGCGGCCCGGCCCCGGGGTCTGCCATCTGCCCGACGGCGATGACGTCTACCGTCATCACATCCTGGCCTACACGAACCTGGCGGAGGATCCGCGCGCCATCCACGAATACGGCCTCGCCCGGCTCGACGAGATCGAGGCGGCGGAGGCGCCTCTGGCGGCCCAGCTGGGCCATGCCAGCGTGGCGTCGCTGCGCGTGTTCCTCGACGCGGACCCCGCCAACCATGTCGAGGACCCCGCCGACCTGGTCGCCGCCGCCGAGCGCTGGATCCAGCGGGCGGAAGCCGCGGCGCCGGCCTGGTTCGGTGATCCGCCTGCAGAGCACTGCGTGGTGCGGGCCGTGGAGCCCCACATGGAGCGTGATGCCCCTGCCGCCTTCTACTACCCGCCGTCCGAGGACGGCAGCCGCCCCGGCACCTACTACTTCAACACCTACGACCCGCCCTCGCGTCCGTTGCACCAGGCGGTGCCGATGACCTATCACGAGGCCGTGCCCGGGCACCACTTCCAGCTGACCGCCGAGCGACACCTCTCCGACCTGCCTGCCTTCCGTCGCCATGGCGCGCTGCTTGCCTGTGGCGCGTACGTGGAAGGGTGGGCGCTGTATGCCGAGCGCCTCGCGGCCGAGATGGGCCTGTACCACGGTCCGCTCGAGCGCTTCGGGGCGTGGGAGTCGGAGGCACATCGGGCGGCGCGCCTGGTCGTGGACACGGGCCTGCACGCCTTCGGCTGGACACGACAGCAGTCCATCGACCTGCTCGTCGAGCGCGCCGGTCTGGCACGGCTCGACGCCGAGATCGAGACCGACCGCTACATCGCCTGGCCCGGCCAGGCACTCAGCTACATGATCGGCCAGCGCGAGATCCTGCGGCTGCGCGCGCAGCTGGAGGCGCGCGACGGTGACCGCTTCGACCTGCAGGCCTTCCACGACCAGGTCATCGGACACGGCTCGCTGCCGCTCGATGTCCTTCGTGAGCAGCTGCCCGGTTGGGTGAAGCCCAGGCCGGCCTGACGGCTAGGCCGCGGTCAGCTCTTCGAGCGCCGTCCCGAGGCGTTCGATCTCGTCGGCGGTGCTGTAGTGGACGAGGCTGACCCGAAGGCTGCCACCGCGCTCGTCGAGGCCCAGCGCGCGGTGGAGCTCCCAGGCGTAGTGGTGGCCGTCGCGGAGATAGATGCCTCGCCCGGCGAGGAAGCGCGAGACATCGCCTGGATGGTGACCGGCGAGCGTGAAGGCCAGCGTGGGGCAGCGCTGTGAGATCTGCGCCGGATCGCTGATGCCATAGATGCGCACGCCCGGCACAGCGCCGAGGCGCTCGAGGAGCTTGCGCGAGAGCGTCGCCTCATAGCGGCGGATGGCGCTGAGCGCCGCCAGCAGCCTCGGACGGCGAAACCTGTCGCCCTGGCCCGGCAGGCCGGGTGCCCCGCCCTGCGTGATGCCCACCTTCTCCAGGTAGCGCAGGGTGCCACCCAGCCCGGCAAGCAGCTCGAGCGCCTGGGTGCCGGTCTCGAAGCGGCCCGGGCTGGCGTCACCGGCTGGGCGCGGGTGATAGGGAGGCAGCGCCTCGAGCAGCTCACGGCGGCCCCACAGCACCCCCAGGTGCGGGCCGAAGAACTTGTAGGGCGAGCAGACGAGGTAGTCGGCACCCAGGGCGACGACGTCGATCGACAGGTGCGGCACCGCGTGCACCGCATCCACGAACAGTCGGGCCTGGGCACGCTGCGCGAGCCTGGCGATCTGCGGTACCGGGTTGATGGTGCCCAGGGCGTTGGAGGCAAGCCCCACCGCGACCAAGCGCGTGCGCGGACCGATCACGCGCGCCATCTCGTCGAGGTCAAGGGTGGCGTCATCAGGGCGGATGCCGACCCAGCGGATGACGAGGTCATGCTCGCGTGCGACGTCCAGCCAGGGTGCGACGTTTGCATCGTGGTCTAGCCGTGTCAGCACGATCTCGTCGCCGGCCGCCAGGGTGGCGCCGATGGCGCGGCTGATGGCGTAGGTGATGGTGGTCATGTTGGGCCCGAAGCTGACCTCGTCCGCGTCGGTCGCGCCCAGCAGGTCGGCCATCGCCAGGCGCGTGTCGTGCAGCATCTCGTCGGTCTCGAGACTGGCGGCGAAGGGCGCGCCGCGATTGGCGTTGCTGTCCAGCAGGTAGTCGTTGATGGCGCGCAGGCAGCTGTCGACGACCTGCGTCCCGGCCGCGTTGTCAAGCCAGGCGACGGGCTGCTCGTCAGGGCCCAGGCGACGCAGCGAGGGGAAGCGGGAGCGGATGGCATCGATGTCCCAGTCGGTCATGCCTGGAGTCTATCCGGCTGGGCCTCGATGGTGCGGTCATCGCCTCAAGTCGCGATCGTGGTCTCGGGACTGCTGCGAAGCGGCCAGCAGCGATCGCAGCAGGTTGGTGGACAGCGGAGACAGCGCCACACGTGTCGGTGCGCCCGGTCGGGCCGGGGTCGCTGCAGCCAGGCCTGCTGGACGGTGCACACGTCCTCGCCGCGAGCCGATGCGGGAGCATGGCCATCGCCGGCGCACGGTCGGCTCGAGTACGATGCTTCCACGTAGGGGAGGCAGTTGATGATCCTGCTCGGGTGCCTGCTGGCCTACGGCACCGCGGTCGCGCCGCGTGTCGTCCTGGTGCTGGCGTGGGTCTTCAGCCAACGCTGGCCACTCGTCTGGCAGGGTGACTACATCCTGCCGCTGCTGGGCATCATCTTGCTGCCCTACACCACGATCATGTATCTGCTGACCTGGACGCTGGTCGGCGGCATCGAGGGCTGGGACTGGATGTGGATCCTGCTGGGCCTGTTCCTGGATGTCATGAAGTGGAGCCAGGTGCTCGCCAACCGCAAGGAGGCGGTCACGCAGGCGCAGCGTTACTACCCCTCGGGCGCACCGCGCTCCAGCCGCGCGCAGGCGACGCGTGCCGCGATGGCCAGTGGCCAGCTGCCGCCGAGCACCTCGCCCACGGCTCCGGACGCCGACACCGCTCCGACCGCGGTCAGTCTCCCGGGCGACATCCCGGGAGATGACGCGCCGGAAAGGCGATAGCGACCGGCGAACGGCGAACATCCGCCGGTCCACGACGCCCGAGCCCGCACGGGGTCGCGCGTTCACCTATCCTGCGCGCTCTGGATGGCGCCACCTCTCCCCCGCGTGCCATGACGAGTGCAGGAGGATCGCAGACGTGAACGACGAGCAGCCCGCGGCGGCCGCCGGACCCGAGATCGAGAACCTCATGACCGAGGCGCGGACGTTCCCGCCCGACCCGGCCTTCAGTGCCCAGGCCAACGCCGGACCAGAGCTCTACGCCATCGCCGAGGACGACCACGA
>DATHSE010000036.1:0-7996 GCA_035464455.1 Anaerolineae bacterium
CGCCGGCCGACGAACCTGCCGCCGACGGCTGAGCGCGCCGCGGTCAGAGCGTGACGACGGTCGCGCCGTCGCCGCCTTCACCCCGCTCGCCCGGCCGCCACTCGCGCACCAGCGGGTGGCCGCTCAGCGTCTCGCGCACCGCGTCACGCATCGCGCCCGAGCCGTGGCCATGGATGACGGTCAGGCGGCCCGCGCCCGCGTGCGCGGCGTCGTCGAGATACTGGTCCAGCATGGCCATCGCCTCCTCGACGCGCGCGCCCCGCAGGTCAAGGCTCGAGGCTACTGCACGGGCTCGCCTGGAGCCGACGGCGGCAGCCCGCGACTCGGCCGCGCCGGTCGCGAAGGCTGGACGAGGATCATCCCCGAACTCGCCGCGTCGGCCGGCCTTGGGCTGACCAGCCGGGCCTGATCGCGCGCCGGGGCTGAGGCCGGAGGCCGGCTCCAGCTCATCGATGTCCACCTCGACGCGCATGCCTGCCACCTGCAGCACCGCCCGGCCGCGGGCCTCGTCGAGTGCGGCGACGGTCCCGTTCCAGCCGCTGCTGGCGATGGCCCGATCACCCACCCGCCAGCCTGGCCGCTCCGGCCCGGGGCGGGCGGCATCGACCTCGCGGGGCATGATCCCCAAGCGGGCGTCGATGCGTGCCATGGCCTGGTCGAGGCGCTCCCCGGTGAGCGTCTCCCTCGCGAGGGAGCCGCGCATCTCGGCGATCTCGGCCTCGATGGCGGCGAGTGCCACCTCTGCCTGTCGGCGCGCCTCATCCGCGGCTACGCGTCGCTCGGCCCGGGCACGTCGCCGCTCCTCCTCGGCCTCGCGCAGGGCGGCGTGCATGCGCTGCTCGGCATCGGCGGCGCGTGCCTCCGCCGCGGCGATGTCCACCTGGGTCGCGCGGATGGACGCCAGCGTGGACTCGAACTCCTGCTGCGCCACCGAGAGGCGCGAGCGAGCGTCCTCGACCAGCCGGCTCGGCAGCCCCAGGCGTTCGGCGATGGCGAAGGCCTGGCTGGTCCCGGGCAGGCCGATCGAGAGGTGGTAGGTCGGCGCGAGCGTGGCCAGGTCGAAGTCGACCGAGGCGTTGCGTGCGCGCTGCTCGTTGTGGGCATAGGTCTTGAGCTCCGCGTAGTGCGTGGTCGCCACGACCAGCGCTCCGGCGCGGATGAAGTGGTCCAGGAGTGACTGCGCCAGTGCCGAGCCCTCGGTCGGATCGGTGCCCGCCCCGAGCTCGTCGAGCAGCACCAGCGTGCCCGGCCCTGCCTCCTCGACGATGCGGGTGATGGTGCGCAGGTGGCCACTGAAGGTGGAGAGGGACTGCGCCACCGACTGCTCGTCCCCGATGTCGGCCAGCACGTCGCTGAAGATGGGCAGCACGCTTCCGGGGGCCACCGGGACGTGCAGGCCGGACTGGTGCATCAGCGCCAGCAGGCCCACCGTCCGCAGCGCCACCGTCTTGCCGCCGGTGTTGGGGCCGGTGATGACGAGCGCCGTGTAGCCGTCACCGAGGTGCACATCGATGGGCACCACGTCGCCCTGGAGGCCCGGATGGCGTGCCGAGAGCAGCGACACCACTGGCTTGGATACGGTCGCCGGGCGAACCGCGTCGAGCTCCTCGGCCAGGCGCGCCCGGCACATCCAGAGGTCGAAACGGGCGAGGCTGTCCAGGTCCGCCGCGAGGGCCTCTCCGCTGGCAGCGACGTGAGCGGAGAGCTCGTCGAGCACGCGCTCCTCCTCGGCCTTCGCGGCCAGCTCGGCCTCGCGCCAGGCGTTGGCAAGCTCCACCGCGATGAGCGGCTCGACGAAGAGCGTCTGGCCGCTGCCGGACTGGTCGTGCACGATGCCCTTGACGCGGCTCCGGGAATCGGCGCGCACCGGCAGCACGTAGCGGCCGTTGCGAAGCGTGATGATGGGCTCCTGCAGGGCACCCGCCAGGTCCGAGCGGACCAGCGCATCGAGCCGGCTGCGCAGCCGCTCGTGGGCGATGCGGACGGCGCGGCGCAGGCCACCGAGGGCCGGGGACGCCGTGTCCAGCACCTCGCCCGTGGCGTCCACGCTGGCCTCCAGGCGCGAACGCAGCGCGGGCAGCGGGTCGATGCTGCGGTACAGCGCGTGCAGCAGCGGACGATCCAGCTCGCGCAGGCCGTCGACCAGGCGACCGGCGGCGATGATCGTCTCGACCACGGCCCACAGCTCCGCCGGGTCAAGTCGTCCACCCCGCGTGGCACGCGCGAGGATGGGTTCGATGTCGCGGGCGCCACCGATCCCGATGCCGGGCTTGGCCGAGAGCAGCCAGCGTGCCTCGTCGGTCTCGTCCAGGCGTCGCTCCACGATGACGGGGTCATTCGACGGCTCGACCGCCTGGGCCAGCCGTCGTGATGGCGCGAACGCGGCGTAGGCAGCCAGGCGTGCCCGGATGAGCGGAAGCTCGAGCAGCTCGGCAGAGCGCCGGTCCATCAGCCGGCCGGCGGGAAGGGCCGGCTGAGCGCGGGGCTGCCGGCGATGCCGAAGCGCCAGGGACGCCAGGCCCATGCAGGTCCGGCATAGTCGACGCCGATGCGCGGTCCGCTCAGGATGGCGTCGCCGGGGATGGCGCCGCCGCCGTCCGAGGCCAGCCACAGGCGTCCATCGTTGAGCAGGTCCAGGCCGTCGTGGCGGCGGTCCACGTCGAGCGCCTGGCAGGTTCGAGCGGGCCCGGCCGCCAGGCGCGCCGCCGGGTCGGTCGGCCGTCCCCGGGCTGTGCGCATGGCAGCGACACCGGCCACCGGCTCGACGGCACGGATGAGCACGGCCCCGGCCTCCCCATCGCTGGCACACACGACGTTGAGGCAGTGGTGCATGCCGTAGACGAGGTAGACGTAGGCATGCCCCGGAGGGCCGAACATCACCCCCGTGCGCGAGGTGCGCCCGGCGCGGGCGTGGCTGGCACGATCCTCCGGCCCGGCGTATGCCTCCGTCTCGACGATGCGCCCGACCCGGCGCTCGCCGTGATGGTCGCGCACGAGCAGCGTGCCCAGCAGCCGGCGAGCCACCTCCTCGGGCGGACCGGCGACGAGCCCGGCCTGCACCCGCCGGAGTGGTCGAAGGCTGGGGCCAGGCTGCGCGGCCTGGGCCGCGCCCATGCGAGCTGCGTCCAGGGTCAACCAAAGACCTCGCGCACATCGATGGGCAGGAGGGGACCGAGCACGGCACCGATGAGCGGCACCAGGTGGCGCTCGATGCTGCTGCCGATGCTGGAGTTGAGCAGTGATTGGTACAGGTTGGCGGTCCACGCCGGGCCACCGAGCGGGTCGATGACGGTGGCGCCGGTGCCGTAGAAGGTGGACAGGACGATCAGTAGCCCGGCGACCCCGAGGACGGCCACGAAGACGGCGACGAGGGCGCCTGCGAGGTCGTCGATCACCTGGTAGCGCGAGACGCTCTGGCCGCCGCGCGTACCGATGAAGATGACCACCGGCGCGGCCAGCAGCAGGCCGACGTAGATGATGCCGAATGCGGCCATGTCGCTGAAGCCCGGTGGGTAGCTGGTCCACTGTCGCGTCAGGTACGCCCCCAGCTCGACCTTGAGGTGGGCTCCGACGAGGAAGACCAGCAGCCACCCGGCCAGCAGCATCAGGCTCCTGACCGCACCCCAGAAGAAGCCCACGACCAGCGTGGACACGATGATCACCAGTAGGTAGATGTCGGTCGTCGCGATGGTCATGGCAGGCACCTCATGGGTGCAACGCTATCAGGCGCGCAGGCGTGCGCCAAGTCGGTCGTTCAGCACCGAAACGACCCGTACCACAGCCGCTTCGATCTCGTCCTCGCCCAAGGGGTCGTCGCCGGCCTCGAAGCGGAGCCGGTAGGCCAGGCTGATCTGGCCCTCGTCGAGGGGGGCACCGCGATAGCGGTCGAAGAGCGAGACGCTGCGCAGGTTGGCTCCGCCGTGCTCACGGATGATGGCCTCGACCTCGCCTGCAGGACAGCCCGCCGCGACCACCAGCGCGATGTCGCGTTCGACGCCGGGCAGGTGCTCGAGCTTGCCCACCCGCGGGCGCTGCGGCAGCAGGCGCCAGTACGCATCGAGGTCGATCTCGGCGAAGACGACGTGCTCGGCGCGGACCTGGTACCGCTCCAGCAGGTCCGGGTGCACCTCGCCGACGCGCCCGACCAGGCTGCGCTCGCCATCGGCGGCGAGCGCCACCACGCCGGCCGTGCGGCCCGGATGCTCGACGCCATCCCGCGGGCGGACCGGCTCGTACAGCAGGCGGCAGCGAAGGAGGCGAGCGCTGACCTGCTCGAGCAGGCCCTTGGCGGTGGCGACGTCGACGGGCAGCGCCGGCCGATCGAAGGTCACCGGTCGCTCTCGTCCGGCCAGGAGCAGCCCCAGGACCGGATGCTCGACCGCATCGCCGTCGCGCCACTCGTGGAGCGTGCCGACCTCGAAGGCGTGGAAGTCGGGCCTGCGCTGGCGTTCGTTCTCCACCAGCACGCGCAGGTGCTCGGGGAGCAGCGACCGGCGCAGCTCGGAATGGTCCAGCGTGACCGGGTTGGTGGCCCGGATGGTGGTGGCGTCGCCGGCGTCGACGCCGAGCCGCGCGTGGTCCTCGGGTCCGATCAGCCCGTGCGTGACGAGCTCGCTGAGACCGGCTCCGGCAAGGGCCGAGCGGAGCGCATCGAGAGCGTGGCGTGGATCGGGTCGATAGGCCGGCATCGCCGTGTCGGGCAGCCTCGCCGCCAGCGTCTCGTAGCCACGGATGCGGGCGATCTCCTCGATGATGTCGCCTTCGATGGCGAGATCCCGCCGGTGGCCCGGCACGATCGCCACCAGCGCCTCGCGCGGGTCGGTCACCGCCACCGCCAGCGGTTCGCTGCCGGCGATGACGGGGATACGATCGCCGGCGCGCGCATCCTCGGTCCGGATCTCGACGCGTGCCAGCAGCGCGCGCTGCTCGTGGAGCGGGATGTCCTCGCCAAGCAGGCGGTCGACTCGAGCGGGGCGGAACGGGATGCGGGACGGCTCAGGTTCGCCGAGGCCGGTGTCGACGGCGCCGCTCGCCACACGCCCTCCACCCCAGGCCTGGATGAGGGCTGCGGTGCGGTCGGCACCCAGGCGCGCCATGCGCTGCTCCTGGCCCTTCTCGAAACGCAGGCTGGCCTCGCTGCGCAGCGAGTAGCGGAAGGCGGTCCGGCGCACGCTGACCGGGTCGAAGATGGCCGACTCGATGATGACGTTGGTCGTCGCCTCCCCCACCTCGCTGGCAGCCCCACCCATCACCCCGGCGATGGCCAGCGGCCCCGCCGGATCGGCGATGAGCAGCGTGTCGGCGGTCAGCGCCCGCTCGACGTGGTCGAGGGTCTCGAGCCGTTCACCTGGCTCGGCCAGGCGCACCACGATGTGGCCATCGGTGACCGCGTCGGCATCGAAGGTGTGGATGGGCTTGCCCAGCTCCATGAGGACGTAGTTGGAGGCGTCCACGACGTTGGAGATGGGCCGTACGCCCGCCGAGATGAGGCGCTTCTGCACCTCCCACGGTGACGGGCCGACGCTGACGCCCTCCACGTAGCGTCCGACGAAGGTGGGACAGAGGTCGGGATCGGCCACCTCGACCCGCAGGTGCTCGCTGGTGCGGTCGCCGGACTCTGTCACCGAGAGGTCCGGCCAGCGCAGCGACGCGCCGGTGGCAGCCGCCACCTCGCGCGCCAGGCCGAGGATGCTGAGGGCGTCGCCGCGGTTGGGCTTGACGTCGATGTCCAGCACGATGTCGCCGGCCAGCTCGGCCATGTCGACGCCCAGGCGCGTGCCCTCGGGCAGGATGAGGATGCCTTCGGCATCGCCGGTCAGGCCCAGCTCGTCCCCGGAGCAGAGCATGCCCTGGCTGGCGACCCCGGCGATGGTGGTGATGTCGATGCGACGCTCGCCGGGCAGTACCGAGCCGGGCAGGGCCACGGGGACACGCTGGCCGACCGCGATGTTGGTGGCGCCACAGACGATGGACAGTTCGGGCATACCGTGGCCGGTGCTGACGCGGGTCAGCGACAGCTTGGCCGAGTTCGGATGCGGCGCCACTTCCAGCAGCTCGCCCACCACGACACGCCCCCAGTCGGCCCCGATGCGTTCGATGGCGCTGACTTCCATGCCCAGCTGCGTGAGGCGTTCGGCCAGCTGCTCCGGCGTGAGGTCGATGTCGACGAACTCGCCCAGCCACGAGAGCGGGACGCGCATCTAGAGCCGCTCCAGGAAGCGCATGTCGTTGGCCAGGAAGGCGCGGATGTCGGTGATGGCGTAGCGCAGCATGGCGATGCGGTCGGTGCCCATGCCGAAGGCGAAGCCCTGGTAGCGCTCCGGGTCGATGCCGCCATTGCGCAGCACCACCGGGTGCACCATGCCGGCACCCAGGATGGTCATCCAGCCGCTGCGCTTGCAGGCCGGGCAGCCCGAGCCCTCGCATACGACACAGCCGATGTCGAAGGCCACCGATGGCTCGGTGAAGGGGTAGTACCCGGGCCGGAAGCGGGTGGCACGCTCCGCGCCGAACATGGCATGGGCGAAGGCATCGAGCATTCCGCGCAGGTGGGCCATGCTGGTGCCCTCGTCGACCATCAGCCCCTCGATCTGGAAGAACTCGAAGCCGTGGCTGGCGTCGACAGCCTCGTAGCGGTAGCAGCGACCCGGGGTCAGCACTCGGATGGGCGGGCTGCTGTCACGCATGGCCCGGATCTGCCCGGGCGAGGTGTGGGTGCGCAGCAACAGCCGGTCGTCACGCTCGTGCGCGCCGGGGGCCTGCACGTAGATGGTGTCCCAGAGATCGCGCGCGGGATGGTCGGCGGGGATGTTGAGGGCACCGAAGTTGAGCTCATCGCTCTCGACCTCGGGACTCTCGACGATGACGAAGCCGAACTGGCCGAAGATCCGCGCGATCTCGCCCTCGGTCTCGCGCAGCGGGTGCAGCGATCCGCGCCAGCGAGGACGGCCGGGCAGGGTGACGTCCTCGGCCTCTGCCGTCAACCGGTCAGCGAGCGCCTCCGACTCGAGACCCACGCGGCGCGCGGCCACGGCGGCTTCGATGGCCTCGCGCACGGGGTTGGCCAAGGCACCGACCTTGGGCCGGTCCTCGGCCGGGAGCGCTCCGATGCCGCCGAGCAGGGCGCGTAGCTCGCCCTTGCGGCCGAGCATGCCCGACTCGAGAGCGTCGAGTGCCGCCGGAGAGTCGGCGGCGGCGATGGCGCTGACGGCTCGCGCCTGCAGCTCCTGGAGCTGGGTGTCGAACGAGGCGACGTCCACGACGGGCTGGGCGCTCGTCGCTAGGCGGACTTGGCGACCTCGGCGATGCGGGCGAACGTAGCCGCATCGCGGACACCGATATCGGCCAGGCTCCTGCGATCGAGCTCCACGCCCGCCGTCTTGAGGCCATGCATGAGCGTCCCGTAGGTCAGGCCGTTCTGGCGTGCAGCCGCATTGATGCGCGTGATCCACAGTGAACGCATCTGGCGCTTGCGTTCCTTGCGGCCGCGATAGGCGTAGGCCAGCGCGTGCAGCTGGGCCTCACGCGCCGAACGGACCAGGCGGCGGTGCGTACCGCGCTTGCCCTCAGCAGACTTCAGGAGGCGCTTGTGGCGCCGGTGGGCGGTGACGCCCCGCTTGACTCGTGCCATGTGGTGGTGGTGCTCCTAGAGGTACGGCAGCATCCGCTTGACGGCGTTCTCGTTCGCACCGTCAAGGGTGACCTTGCCCGCGTAGCGGCGCTTGCGCCGCGATGACTTGATCTCGAGGTGGTGACCGCGCCAGGACTTGACTCGGTAGATCTTGCCACTGCCTGTCGCGCCGAAGCGCTTCTGGGCTCCCTTGTGGCTCTTCATCTTTGGCACTGGCGTTAGTCTCCTGTGCTGGTCGCGCTCGAGGCCGTGGCCTCTTGCTCGGCGTCCGGCGGCTCCGGCTCCGCTGGCTCCGGCTCCGCTGGCTCCGGCTCCGCTGGCTCCGGCGCCGGCCGGTCCGGCGCCGGCCGGTCCGGCTCCGCGGGC
>DATHSE010000037.1:0-3801 GCA_035464455.1 Anaerolineae bacterium
GGAGGCCTTCGGCATCCGCGTGGAGGCAGCACACCACGAGGTCGCCTACGGCCAGCACGAGATCGACTTCCAGTACAGCGACGGCCTGACCACGGCTGACAACGCGGTGACCTTCAAGTTCACGCTGAAGGCCATCGCGCAACTCCACGGCCTGTACGCCACCTTCATGCCCAAGCCCATCGAGGGCATCAACGGCTCGGGCATGCACACGCACCAGAGCCTGTGGTCCATCGAGGAGCAGAAGAACGCCTTCGCGGAGCCACGCAGCAAGTACGGCCTGTCCAAGCTGGCGCAGTCGTACATGGCCGGCGTGCTGGCGCATGCCCGCGGCATGAGCGCCGTGCTGGCACCGCTGGTCAACAGCTACAAGCGACTGGTACCCGGCTACGAGGCCCCCACCTACCTCACCTGGGGCCGCACGAACCGCTCGGCGCTGATCCGTGTGCCCAAGGTCTCACCGGGCCGCTCCATCGAGGCCACCCGCATCGAGGTGCGCTGCCCGGACCCGACGGCCAACACCTATCTGGCGTTCGCGGCCATGCTGGCGGCCGGCCTCGACGGTGTCGAGAAGGGCATGAAGCTGCCCGACCCGGTCGAGGAGAGCCTCTTCGACATGACGGCCGACCGAGTCCTCGAGAAGGGCATCAAGGAGCTGCCGGCCAACCTTGGCGAGGCCATCGATGAGCTGGAGAAGGACGAGGTCATCGCCGAGGCGCTCGGCGACCACGTCTTCACGCACTACCTCGAGGCCAAGCGTGAGGCATGGGCTGCCTACAACATGCACATCTCGCAGTGGGAGCTGGATCGCTACCTGGAGGCGTACTAGCGTCCCCGTGTGAACCACGCGGATCGCACTCCCGGGGCTGTGAGGCGCCTTGGGAGCCAACCAAGACGGGCGGTGGATGGTCCACCGCCCGTCTTGGTTGTAGGACGCTCGCCGCGCCACCCGACGGACGCGGTTAGGCTCTAGCGCTATGCAGGCCATCGCGATCGTCCCTGGCGCCGCTGGCTCGGTGCACCCCCGGGACGTACCCCGTCCCGCCCTCGATGACGTACCTGCCGGTCGCGGCGTGCGGGTGGAGCTGATCCGCGTGGGGCTCTGCGGCACCGACGCCGACCTGGCAGCCGGGGAGTACGGCCGTGCGCCGGAAGGTGCCGATCACCTGGTCATGGGCCACGAGTCGCTGGGCCGTGTCACGGAGGTGGGGTCGGCCGTCAGCGACGTTGCCCCGGGGCAGCTGGTGGTGGTCACCATCCGCCGCCCCGGAACCAGTGTCTACGACCGCATCGGCCGCCCCGATCTCTCCACGGACCGCGTGTTCATCGAGACCGGCATCAGCCGCGCCCATGGCTTCATGACCGAGGAGTTCGTGACCGACGCGGCGTACGTGGTGCCAGTCCCCGATGCCCTGGAGGACGTGGCCATCCTGACTGAGCCCTTGTCGTGCATCATCAAGTCGCTGCGCCAGGCGGACGCGGTGCAGGCACGCCTCGACCTCTGGCAGCCGCGGCGTGCCCTCGTTACCGGCGCCGGCACCATCGGCCTGCTGGCCACGCTGGCGCTGCGGCTGCGTGGCATCGACGTGACGGCCTTTGCCCGCCGCTCGCCGCCCTATCGCAACAGCGACCTGCTGGAGCGCATCGGTGCCCGCTACGTGAGCGCCGGCGACCTCGAGCTGGGCGAGCTCGTCGAACGCGAGGGCGGCTTCGACATCGTGTTCGAAGGCTCGGGTGCGCCGGCGCTCGTCGAGCCGGCCGTGGCTGCGCTGGCGCCCAACGGCGTGCTGGCGCTCTTCAGCGTCACGCCCGGCAGCGCTCCCATGAGCGTGGACATGGCTCGCCTCAACCAGGCGGTGGTGCTCTACAACCGGGTCATCGTCGGCAGCGCCGCAGCCTCCTGGGACGACTACGCGACGGCCGTGGCCACCATCGGCCGGGCCGAAGCCGGAGCAGACACACGCGGCTGGCTGCGCCAGCTCATCACCCATCGCATCAGCGGCCTGGATGCGGCGGCCATCAGCCGCCACCTGGGCGGCGCGAACGACGCCATCAAGGCCACGGTCGAGCTCGCCACGGCGGGACCGGGCGACTAGCCTGCGGAGGTCGAGCCGCTCGGCGCAACGCCCCGGCCAAGCGGGCGTCGTAGAGTAGAGCGACTCGATGACGAACACGCCCGCCACTCCAGCCGACCCGGCGCTGACGGACGCGACCGGGTCCGTGGAGCAGCCGCAGGGTCAGCTGCCGCCGGCCGGTGGCGCCGATCGGGGCCGCTTGCGCGGCTTCCGTGCCTTCCGCCACCCGGGCTTCCGCATCTACTTCGCCGGCATGGTCTTCCGCGGGCTGGCCATGTGGATGCCGCTGGTGGCCATCCCCTGGCTGGCGGTCGAGCTTGGCGCCACCCCGGCGCAGGTGGGCATCGTCACCGGCTTCTTCTTCCTGCCCACCTTCTTCGTGGGACCCATGGGTGGCGTGCTGGCCGACCGCGTCGAACGCCGCAAGGTGCTGATCCTGTCGCAGCTGTTCGCGTCCGCGCTCTCAGCCGTCATCTTCCTGCTCATCCTGAGCGAGTCCCAGACCCTGCCCATCCTCGCTGCCGCGTCCTTCGGCTTCGGCCTGCTCATCGCCGTGGAGGTGCCGGTCCGGCAGGCCTTCATGACCGAGATGGTGCCCATCAGGGACATCTCCAGCGCGGCTTCGCTGCATGCCACCGCCTGGAACGCGACCCGCCTGCTGGGCCCGGTGCTGGCGGGTGTCATGGTCGCCACCATCGGCGCGGCCAGCCCCTTCGTCTTCGCCGCCGTGGCATCGTTGGTGGTGTCAGCCTCCATCGTGTGGATGGATCGGTACCGGGAGCCGGGCCGACAACGGGCCGACCGCTCACACTCGATCCTGTCCGACCTTCGTGCCGGCGCGTCCTTCGTACTCCACGAACCGGTGGTCGGGCTCTCGCTGCTGCTCATCTGGGCCGCGGCCATGCTGGGCATGTCCACGTTCACCACCCTGGCCCCCATCTACGTGCAGGAAGAGCTGGGGCTGGGCGCCGACGGCTTCGGCGCATTCCTGGGGGCTTCCGGCGCAGGGGCCCTCACGGCAGCCTTGCTGGTCACCACCTTCGCCCACGGCGACCGGCGCGTCTGGCTCAGTGTCAGCGTCATGGCCATGGCCGTGCTGGTCGCGGGCATCGGCCTGACACGTTCCACCGAGACCGTCTTCGTACTGGCCTTCCTGCTCGGCGCCGCGCAGATCTCCCTGGCGCAGAACGCGCTCGTCTCGGTCCACTCCGCCACACCCGACCTGCTGCGAGGTCGCGTGATGGGCATCTGGGTCATGACCTTCCAGGGGTCAAGTCTGTTCGGCTCCGTCCTTTCGGGCTGGTTGGCCGACGTATTCGGGGTGCGCTCCTCCATGCTCATCGCGGCGCTCGCACTGGCCGTCGTCGGGTCGGTCGCGATCGTCGCCATCCGCCGGGCCGACTGGCGTCTCACGCCCGCGGCTAGCCGGAGCGCCTGAGCCAGACAGGCGGCGGGCCGGGTGCGCGACGGCGTCGCGCGTGCGGGAGACTGTGTTGTGCAAACCAATGCACGCGGCGATGGAGATTGGGTATGGTTAACGCACAAGGGACCGTCAGCCGCCGTCCTCGGAACGCCGGTCGGGCCTTGACGTGCTGGTGACAAGGAGTATGACCGAGGACGCATGGCAGCACTGCTCGAGCTAGCCAACATCTCCAAGTCGGTCCCCGGCGTGAAGGCGCTGGAGGACGTCCACTTCAACACGGACGCCGGACAGGTGCATGCGCTGGTC
>DATHSE010000038.1:0-2737 GCA_035464455.1 Anaerolineae bacterium
GTGGATGATGCGGGCGTGGGGCGCGTAGGTGCTCACGGAGCCGGTGACGCGGTCGTCGAAGCGCATGCCCAGGGCGATGAGCAGGTCGGCCGACTGGATGGCCTTGTTGACGTGCTTCCAGCCGTGCATGCCCATGTAGCCGTAGGACAACGGGTCCTGCTCGTCGATGGCGCCCACGCCCAGCAGGGTGTGCGTCACCGGGATCTGGGCCTGGTGGGCGAAGGTGCGCAGCTCGTCGGTGGCATCGGCGATGAGCACGCCGTGGCCGGCCAGGATGACCGGGCGCCTGGCGGCAGCGATCTCCTTCGCGGCCAGCCTTACCTGCCGCGGATGGCCCTCGAACCGGGGCTTGAAGCCTGGCAGGTCGAGCACGCTCGGGTTCTGCGCCTGCGTCTCGGCGGTGAGGGCATCCTTGGTGAAGTCGACGTGGACCGGTCCGGGTCGGCCGGTGCGCGCGATGTGGAAGGCCTCGGCGATGACGCGTGGGATGTCGTCGGCGTTGCGCACCAGGTAGTTGTGCTTGGTCATCGGCAGCGTGATGCCGTTGATGTCGATCTCCTGGAAGGCGTCCTTGCCCAGCAGCGCGCCGGGGACGTTGCCGGTCAGCGCCACCATCGGCACCGAGTCGAGCTGGGCGGTGGCGATGCCGGTGACGAGGTTGGTGGCGCCGGGACCGGAGGTGCCCAGGCAGACGCCGACGCGGCCGCTGGCGCGGGCGTAGCCGTCGGCGGCATGCGCGGCGCCCTGCTCGTGGCGCACCAGGATGGTGCGCAGCTCGGGATAGTCCGCCCAGACGTCGTAGAGCGGCAGGATGACGCCGCCGGGGTAGCCGAAGATGACGTCCACGCCCTGGTGGATGAGGGCCTGGCACAGGGCGTCGGCGCCGATGCGGGTGCGGTGCTCGATGCGCGCCTGGTGCAGCATGTCTGACCGCGCCTTCTCGACGGCAGCTGTCTCGGCCGAGCCGGGGTTCGGCAGGTGCCGGCCGCGGGCCGGTGGCGCGGTGGCAGAGGCCCCGTCGCGAGTGCGCTGTGCGGCCGCCGCCGTCTTCATCTTCTGGCTGGTCATCGGTGCTGCCCTTCCCTGTTCGATCGCTGCCTCAGGTCTCCGACACAACAAAGACCCTCGCCGTTCCCGGCGAGGGTCCTGGGTGGTTCGACGTTCGTCGCGCCTCGCGGCGCTATCTCCGCCTGTCCCCAGACTCCCACCGGGAGCCGGTAATAAGGCCGATAAGCTCGAGGACGACGGCCTCGAACTTGCCCACAAGGGATACCGCTACAGGCTGGGACAGGCGCACGGACACGCGCGTACCATCACCGCGGATCGCGATGGCGGCGAAGCTGCGCTGCCGGTTGGTCTGACCCATATGCCCGAAGGCTCCTTCTGTGAAGAGATGCCGAGCGACTGTACACGCTGGGGCACGAATGTGTCCAGCGCGGACCTTCGTCCTCCACCGGGACGGCGGATGGTCCGGGGTGGTCCGCTGCATTGCGGTGTGGTCGTGCTCGCCGTCCCGGTGGTGGACTGGACGGAGGCAGCCGATACCGAGCTCGCCCCGAACGGGCACAATGGCGCCGCACACCCACACCAGCACGGCAGGAGGGCGACGACGTGGTCGGCATCGGCATCATCGGCACCGGCAAGCAGGGCACCGATCATGCCCGCCGCATCGCCTCGCTGGGCGACAGGGCACGCCTGGTGGCCGTGCATGACCTCGACCGTGACGCGGCCCACGCGGTCGCCGCCGAGTGTGGCGCCAAGGTGTCGGCCGACGACCAGGCCCTCATCGACGACCCCGAGGTCGACGCCATCATCGTCGCCTCCATCACCGAGACACACGTTCCCCTCGTGCTGGCCTGCATCGAGGCTGGCAAGCCGGTGTTGACGGAGAAGCCCCTGGGCATCACCGTGCCCAGCTGCGAGCTGGTCCTCGACGCCGAGATCGCGGCCGGCCGCCTGTTCACCACGGTGGGCTTCATGCGCCGCTTCGACCCCGAGTACGGCCGCCTCAAGGCCACCATCGAAGCCGGCACCATCGGCGTTCCACTGGTCGTCCACTGCATCCATCGCAATCCCTCCGTGCCGTCGCGGCATCACACGCGCCAGACCCTGACCGACACCGTGGTCCACGAGATCGACATCGCGCGCTGGCTGCTGGGCGAGGAGATCGTCAGCGTGGCGCTGGAGAAGCCGCGGCATCGGCCCAGCGTCAGCCAGCAGCTGGCGGACCCGGTGCTGGTGCGGCTGGAGGCCAAGAACGGCGCCCGTGTGGATGTGGAGGCCTACGCCAACGCCGGATACGGATACGACGTCCGTTGCGAGGTCATCGGCGACAAAGGCTACGTGGCCATGGGCACCGGCCCGTTCGCGCTGGTCACTGCCGAGTCAGCGCCCGAGCAGGGCTTCCCGCCCGATTGGCTGACACGTTTCCGGCCGGCCTATGACGCCGAGATCAGCCACTGGGTCGAAGGTATCGACGGGGCCCGTCCCTCGCCCAGCGCCTGGGACGGCTACGCCGCCACGGTCGTGGCCGAAGCCCTGGTGCGCGCGCTCCAGACGGGCCACCGCGAAGCCGTCTCGGTGGGTCCGCGCCCGGAGCTCTACCGCTGACCGCCGACGCCCGCCGCGCCTCTGCTACGCTCCGAGCATGTCCGAACACGCCGGCGCGCCGCGCACACTGGTCCAGAAGATCTGGGATGACCACGTCGTCCTCCAGGAGCCGGGGGCTCCCACCGTC
>DATHSE010000039.1:0-2410 GCA_035464455.1 Anaerolineae bacterium
TGGACGGCCCAACGAGATCCTCCAGCGCGGGGCCGAGCTGAAGAACGCCACCTGCACCTCCGCGACCGCCCTCCCCGGCGGTCACGTCGAAGGCGTCGCCGACAGCATGACCTCGCACTTCCGTGAGATCTATCGCGCCATCCTCGCCGGGGCAGCGCCGGCCGACCCGCTCTTCGCCACCTTCGAAGCGGGTCATAACGAGATGACGGTGGGCGACGCGGTGGCCCGGAGCGCCGCCGAGGAACGCTGGGTCGACGTCGCGGACTGACCGGACGCGACGCCCTGACCGGCCACGACGGCCGCTGCGGGACGACCGTTAGCAAGAGTAACGAGAGGAGGGGACGTGAAGCTCGGCTTCCTGACCGCACCATTCCTGGGGACGCCCCTGATGGAGGTAGCCGACTGGGCAGCGTCAGCCGGCTTCGAAACGCTCGAGATCGCCTGCTGGCCATCCGCCAGCGGCGTCGAGCGACGCTACGCCGGCACCTGCCACGTCGATGTCGTCGATCTCTCCGATAGCCAGGCGCAGGAGATCGCAGCCCAGCTGGCGGCCAAGGGCCTGACCATCTCGGGCCTGGGCTACTACCCCAACCCGCTGCATCCCGACCCGGTGCACCGCGCCAGGGTGATCGACCACCTGAAGCAGGTCATGCGCGCCGCTCACAAGATGGGCGTGCCGCTGGTCAATACCTTCATCGGGGCCGACCCCGACAAGAACCCCGACCAGAACTGGCAGGAGGCGTTGGCGGTCTGGCCTGACATCGTCAGCTTCGCCCAGGACCAGGGCGTGAGGATCGCCATCGAGCACTGCCCCATGATCTTCAGCTATGACGAGTGGCCGGGCGGGCACAACCTCGCCTACTCACCTCGCCAGTGGCGGCGCATCCTGGAGCACTGGGCCGGCACCGTCGGCATGAACTTCGATCCATCCCATCTCGTCTGGCAGATGCTGGACGCCGAGCGCTTCATCGGCGAGTTCGGTCCGCACATCCTGCACTTCCAGGCGCAGGACCTGCATATCGATCAGGACGTCTTCTACGAGGCCGGCGGCGCAATGTCGAACGGCATGGGCTGGCAGGTCCGCCGCCTGCCGGGGCTCGGTTCGGTGGACTGGGGCCTCGTGTTCAGCGGCCTGTACCGGGCCGGCTATGAAGGCGAGTGCATCATCGAGCACGAGGACCGCGGGTTCGAGGGCAGTGACGAGCTGCTGAAACGTGGCTTCACCATCGCCCGTGATGTCCTGCGCCCCTATTGCCATTGACCACCCGCGGAGCCGCCATGACCGCTAGCATCCCCATGACAAGGACGAGGAGAAGGACGTGAAGCTCGGGTTCCTGACCGCGCCGTTCCCGGAGACGCCACTCCTGGACGTGGCCGACTGGGCTGCCTCGGAGGGCTTCGAGGTGCTCGAGGTCGCCTGCTGGCCGCGCACCAGTGGCGCCACCCGCAAGTACGCCGGCACCTCCCACATCGATGTCGCCGGGCTGTCCGATGCAGAGGCAGGTGAGATCAAGGCGCAGATCGCCGAGAAGGGCCTCGACATCTCCGGCCTCGGCTTCTACCCCAACCCGCTGCACCCCGATCCCGAGGTGCGCGCGGCCGCCATCGACCACCTGAAGAAGGTCATCGTGGCCACCGGCAAGATGGGCCTGCCGGTGACCAACACGTTCTGCGGCGGTGATGCCAGCAAGCACGTGGACGACAACTGGCAGGAAGCGCTGAAGGTGTGGCCCGACATCGTCCGCTTCGCCCAGGACCACGGCGTCAAGATCACCTTCGAGAACTGCCCCATGATCTTCAGCTACGACGAGTGGCCGGCAGGACACAACATCGCCTATTCGCCCTACATCTGGCGGCGCATCCTCGAGGAATGGGGCGGCACGGTGGGCCTGAACTTCGACCCCAGCCACCTCGTCTGGCTGATGATCGACCAGGGCCGTTTCATCCGCGAGTTCGGTGCGCACATCCTTCACTTCCAGGCCAAGGACGTGATGATCGACCGCGACGGCCTCTACGAGCGCGGCTCGCTGACGGGTGGCATCGGCTGGCAGGTCCCGCGCATCCCCGGGCTCGGCGATGCACCGTGGGCGGAGATCGTCTCGGCGCTCTACCGCTGCGGATACGACGGGCCCATCATCATCGAGCACGAGGACAAGGTCTTCGAGGGCAGCGACGACAAGGTCAAGCGCGGCTTCCTGGTAGCGCGTGACATCCTTCGGCCCTACGTCAGGTGAACGAGGCGAGCAAACGAAGCAGATGACCGATTTCGACGGCTGCCGAGCGTGGTTCGATGAAGCCGAGCAGATGCTGGAGACCATCATCTCCAGCCAGGCGAGGGTGCTCGAGGAGACTGCCCAGCTGTGCGCCACCACCATCGCGGGCGACGGCCTGGTCCACCTCTTCGGCTCAG
>DATHSE010000040.1:0-5005 GCA_035464455.1 Anaerolineae bacterium
CAGAGGAGGACGAGGCACGCACCCCCGGGGCACCCGATCCGGTGATGCGCGCAGCTGCCAAGGTGCGCCTGGCCGAGGCCAAGGGCCGGCGTCCGTCGGTCGAGCTGATGTTCCACTCGCTGCTGCCCGAGCGCTTCGTGCTGCACACGCATGCCATCGTGCCCAACGCCATCACCTGCAACCGGGACGGTGAGGCCCTCATGCGCGACCTCTTCGGCGACGAAGCCCTGTGGGTGCCCTACACCGACCCGGGCCTGCCGCTGGCACGCAAGATCCACCAGCTGCGCGTCGCCCACGAGTCCCGCACGGGCAAGCCGGCGCCGCGCATCACCTTCATGGGCGACCACGGCATCATCGTCTCGGCCGACACCACGGCTGAGATCGCCGAGCTCAACGAGCACGTCATGGGGACCGTCCGGGGAGCGCTCGAGCGCCACGGCATCGGGGTGGGGCGCTCCGGTCGAGCCGCCGCCCGCATCGCCGCCGACCAGGCTCACGCCAACGCCATGGTCAGGATCATCGGACCCACCCTGCGCGCACTGCTCTCGACCCCGGGCAGCCCGCTCAAGCTGGTGACCTACGACCGTGCGCCCGGCGCCGCCGACTACCTCGAATCCCAGGACGGTGCCAACGCCGTGCTGGGCGGACCCATGACGCCCGACCAGATCGTCTACTCGGGATCGTTCCCGCTGCTCTTCGACCCACCCGGTGACGTCGCCATCGAGGACATCCCGGCCCGGCTGAAGGCGGCGCTGGCGGCCAATATCGAGGCGCACGGCGTGGCGCCCATCATCACCGTCGTGCCCGGCCTGGGCATCTTCGCTGCCGGCGACACCTGGAAGGAAGTGGACACCGCGCGCCACATCTACCTCGACTGCCTGCGCGTGTATGAGAGCGCCGATGCCATCGGCCGGGTGCGCGCGCTCAGCGACGAGGAGCGCGGCTTCATCGAGCACTGGGAGGTGGAGGCCTACCGCAAGAACGCGGCCGCCTTCGGTCGTTCGCCCGGCCGCTTCGCGGGCAGGGTCGCGCTCGTCACGGGCGCGGCCCAGGGCTTCGGCCTGGGCATCGCCCAGGGCTTGGCACGTGAAGGTGGCAGCGTCATCCTCGCCGACATCCGGGCCGAGCAGGCCGCTGCCGAGGCCGCCGCCATCGAGGCCGAGCAAGGCCTCGGCCGCGCCTGGTCGGTGGTGATGGACGTGACCGACGAGGACTCGGTCGGAGCCGCCGTCGCAGCCGTCGTCGAGCGCTTCGGCGGCCTGGACCTGTTCGTCTCCAACGCCGGCGTCCTGCGCGCCGGCTCGGTGACCGAGCAGCCGGTCGAGGAGTTCGACCTCGTCACGCGGGTCAACTACCGCGGCTACTTCCTCGGCGTCCGAGCCGTGACACCCATCCTCGCCGCGCAGCACGCGGCACGACCTGACTACCTCGCCGACATCGTGGAGGTCAACTCCAAGTCCGGCCTGGTCGGCTCCAAGCGCAACTTCGCCTACGCCGGCTCCAAGTTCGGCGGGGTCGGCCTGACCCAGTCGTTCGCGCTCGAGCTCATCGAGGACGGCATCAAGGTCAACGCCGTCTGCCCCGGCAACTACCTCGATGGCCCGCTGTGGTCCGACCCTGCCAACGGCCTCTTCGTGCAGTACCTGCGCGAGGGCAAGGTCCCCGGCGCCACCTCCGTGGAAGAGGTCCGTGCCGCCTACGAGGCCAAGGTCCCCATGGGCCGCGGCTGCACCCCCCAGGACGTGGTGGAGGCCATCCTCTACCTTGTCGCCCAGCAGTACGAGACCGGCCAGGCCGTGCCGGTGACCGGAGGCCAGGTGATGCTGTCATGAGCTCCATCCCAGCGACCCAGTACGCCGTCCAGATCGTCGCTCCCGACACGACCGCGCTCAACACTGCCAAGCCGGTACCGGAGATCGGGCCGACGCAGATCCTCTGCCGCATCGAGGCGACCGGCATCTGCTTCTCCGACACCAAGCTGCTGCACGCCTTCACTGCCCACCCGCGCAAGAGCGAGGTACTGACCTTCCTCACTCCACAGGAGCTGTCCGAGATCCCCAGCTACGTGCCGGGCGACAAGCCCACCGTGCCCGGCCACGAAGCCTGCGCCCGCGTGGTGGCGGTGGGGTCGGAGGTGAAGCGTCACAAGGTGGGTGACCGTGCCCTTGTGCAGACCGACTACCGGCACATGCTCACAGCCGGTTCCAACGCCTCCTTCGGCTACAACTTCGAGGGCGCGCTGCAGCAGTACGTGCTCATGGACGAGCGCGTCATCATCGATCCCGAGACAGGCGAGCGCTTCCTCATCCCCGTCAGCGAGGAGCCCAGCGCGTCGGCGGTGGGCCTGCTGGAGCCGTGGGCGTGCGTCGAGCGTGCCTACGCCACCGAGGAGCGCGGCACGCTCAAGGCCGGTGGCCGCCTGCTGGTGGTAACCGACCCAGGGCACCCCATCGACGGCGTGGATGCGCTCATGAGCATCGCCGCCCCGGCCTCGCTGACGGCCGTCACCGACGACGAGATGCAGCGCGTCACGCTCGACATGCTCGGCGCGGCGGCCGCGGTCGAGGTCGCCCACGTGGAAGGCCTCGGCTCGCTGGAGCCGGGCAGCTTCGACGACATCATCTACTTCGGCTCGGACGCCGACCGCGTCGAGCAGCTGCAGCGCCTGCTCGGCCTGCGTGGCGTCATCGACGTCGTGCTCGGCGGTGAGCGGCTGGGCCGGCCGGTAGAGATCGACGTGGGCCGCGTCCACTACGACCTCACCCGCTGGGTCGGCACCACCGGCACCTCCGCCGCGGATGGCTACAGCTGGGTGCCCGCCAGCGGCGAGCTGCGCCCGGGTGAGAAGGTCGGCATCATCGGCGCCGCCGGTCCCATGGGCTTCATGCACATCGTGCGCGCCCTGACCTCCGGGGTAGAGGGCGTGGCCGTCACCGCGGTCGATATCGATGCAGCACGCTTGGCACACCTGGCCAGCGTGGCCGAGCCGCTGGCGGCGGACAGGGGTCTCGCCTTCGAGTGGCTCGACAGCCGCGAGCGCCAACCCGACGGCGGCTTCACCCGCGTCGGCTGCATGGTGCCGGTCCCGGCCGTGGCAGCGGGCACCGTGGAGCTGGCCGCCCAGGGCGCCGTCATCGACTTCTTCGCCGGCTTCGCCATCGGCACCACCGTGCCGCTGGACCTCGACGCCATGCTCGATCGGCACATCTACATCCTCGGCACCAGCGGCTCCATGATCAGCGACATGAAGGCCGTGCTGGGCCGCCTCGAGGCGGGCACGCTGGACACCAACATCAGCGTCTACGCGGTCTCGGGCATGCAGGGTGTCGCGGACGCGCTGGAGGCCGTGAAGGCCCGCACGTCCGGCGGCAAGATCGTGATCTATCCGCAGCTCACGCAGCTGGGCATGGTCACCCTCGCCGAGATGGGCGAGCGCTACCCGGCCGTCGCCGCGGCGCTGGACGAGGGCCGCTGGACGCGCGCTGCCGAGGAGGCGCTCATCGCGGGCGCCGGGGGCTCCGGGGGCGCCGGGGGCGCGGTGGCCGGGGGCTCCGATGACGCCGGGGGCGCGGTGGCATGACCCCCACGACGGCCACGGTCGTGGGCGGCCCCTTCGCCGGGGAGCGGCAGCGGGAGATCGCCCGCATCGTCGACGAGCAGGGCCGTGCGCGGGTGACCGAGCTGGCCGAGCGCTTCGGGGTGTCCGCGGTCACCATCCGCAAGGACCTCGAGGCGCTCGCCGAGGCCGATCGCGTCATCCGCACGCACGGTGGCGCCATCGCGGCGCGCATGCGCCGCGGCGACATCGCCTTCGACGTGCGCGACCGCCTGCAGCGGGAAGAGAAGGCGGCCATCGGGGCGCTCGCCGCGGCGCACGTCAGCAACGGCGAATCGATCATCCTCGACGCCAGCACCACCGGCCTCTACCTGGCCAGGGAGCTGCTCAAGCGTGAAGCCTGGCATGGGCTCACCGTGGTGACCAACAGCATCCACGCGGCCACCGCGCTGGCCGGCCGGCCGGACATCACGGTGCTGCTGATGGGCGGCCGGGTCCGCAGCTCGCTGTCGGTCGTGGGCCGGCTGGGCGACGCTGTCCTCGACCGCGTCAACGTGCAGAAGGCATTCCTAAGCTCGGCCGGCTTCTCGCTGGAGGAGGGCCTGACCGAGGCACGCGAGGAGGAGGCACAGATCAAGCGCGCGATGGTGGCCGCGGCCCGCGAGGTCTACGGCATCATCGACCATAGCAAGTGGGGGCGAGTCGCCTCGGCCACGTTCTGCGAGGTCGAGGGCCTGACACGGGTCTTCACCGACACGGCCGCGCCGGCCGCGATGGTGCAGGCGCTCCAACAGATGGGCATCGAGGTGACGCAGCATGGCTGATCGGGGACTTCGGTACGTGGCGCTGGACTTCGGCGCCGAGAGCGGACGCACCATCGTCGGCCGCTTCGATGGCGACCAGCTCAGCATCGAGCCGGTGCATCGGTACGCCAACACGCCCGTACGCATGGGCGGCACGCTCTACTGGGACTTCGCTCGCCAGTTCAACGACATCCTCGACGGCATGGGCAAGGCCGCCGAGGGCGGGCCGGTCCACTCGGTGTCGGTCGATACCTGGGGCGTCGACTACGGCTTCCTCGACGCGCGCGGCCGGCTCATCGGCAACCCCGTGCACTACCGCGACACGCGCCACGAGGGCATGCTGGAGGCCGCCTTCGAGATGGTGCCGCGCGACGAGATCTACATGGCCACCGGCATCCAGTTCATGTCCATCAACACGCTCTACCAGCTGCTGAGCGAGGTCCGCGCGCAGGACCCCATCCTGGAGCAGGCCGACACGCTGCTGATGATGCCCGACCTCTTCAACCACTTCCTCTGCGGCGCCGACGTGGCCGAGTACACCGAGGCCACCACCGGCCAGACGGTGGACCCCTGGACGCACGACTGGGCCCGGCCGCTCTTCGATCGCCTGGGCATCCCCACCCACTTCCTGCCCCAGATCGTGGAA
>DATHSE010000041.1:0-13442 GCA_035464455.1 Anaerolineae bacterium
CTCCTCGCGTTGCTGGCCGTGCTAGCGGTCACTGCCTGCGATTCGGGAGAGGCCAGTGAGCCTCCCGGTGCCTACACCGTCTCAGCCTCCGAAGCGGTCGAGATGATCGAATCGGGCGAACGCACGATCATCGATGTTCGCCGACCCGACGAGTTCGATCTAGCGCACGTTGTCGGCGCGCTCAACATCAGCGTCGAGGCTCCGGACTTCGCCGATCGCATCGCCGAGCTAGACACCGACGAGCCCTACCTGGTGTACTGCCGCACTGGCAACCGAAGCGCCACTGCTGCCGCCCTGATGGCTGAGGCCGGCATCGCAGACATCGCAGATGCCGGCGGCCTCGCTGATCTCGCGCGGGCAGGCGCGCAGGTCCAGTCCAGCGTGGCCGTCGAGTAGCGCCCAGGGCTGTCTTTGCGCACGGACAGCGGCGGCTGAACCTCAACAGCAGGCAGACGGCGTTCACTGCTACCGTTCGAGCGTGGAGACGCCCTCCAGCATCCGTATCCGCCGCATCGCTCGAACCGACGGTCCCACGCTGCGCGACCTCCGACTGCGAAGCATCGCCGATTCTCCGGACGCGTTCGGACAGCCGCTGGAGGAGGCTCTCGCCCGACCAGATATCGAGTGGTGGCGAAGTGCTCGCCAGGCCTCACTTGGCGAGGACCGTACCTGGCTTATCGCCGAGGATGCGGGTCGGACGGTCGGTGTCGTCCAGGGCCGCAGGCGCCGACCCTTCACACTGATGGTGTTCAGCATGTGGGTCGATCCCTCCGCGCGGCGCTTGGGCGTCGGGCGGATGCTTATCGGGGCCCTTGAAGAATGGGCGTCTGGCTGGGGGGCTAGTGAGACGCTGCTGTGGGTGATGGCCGGCAACCATCGCGCCATCGAGTTCTACCGCGATCTTGGCTTCGACACCCTCAGTCGCGGCCCGGACGCACGATCGGGCGAACGTTTCGGGGCCATCGCGATGCGCCGCGCCATCCACGCCCCCATCTCCTGATCACCTGCATCGTCGGCAGCGTCGACGGATGCACCACGTCGGCGCTCCGCGGGCGTCTCGCGGCAAGGCATAAGGCTATCCCCCGCCGGCGGGGATGTCTACGCCGAGGCGGTGACCGGGTTGTCGTCCACCGAACGCCAGGCGCGATCGACCACGACGTGGATGACCGACGGCTGGCGCGAGGTGATGGCCTCGCGCAGGGCTGATCGAAGACCATGCTCATCGGTCACGCTGAAGCCCAGTGCGCCATGGGCGCGCGCTACCCCTGCGAAATCGATGGCTCCGAGCTCGGTCGATCGCGTCGGCCGTCCTTCGCGCGACTGTTGCACCGCGATGGTGCCGTAGCGCTGGTTGTCAAGCACGATGGCGATGGGGTGCGCCCCTTCACGCACAGCTGTCTCAAGCTCGATCATGGTCATGGCGAAACCGCCATCACCACAGATCGCGACCGCGATGCGATCGGGGTCGAGCAGCGAGGCTGCGATGGCGGCTGGCAGGCCGAAACCCATGGCGCCGGACGTAGCCCCAAGGAAGGTTCCAGCACGACGGAATCGATAGCCCCGGGCCACGAAGGCGGCGAGGTTGCCGGCATCGGTGGTGATGGTGGCGTTGTCCGGGAGTGCGCCGCGCAGGATGGCAAACAGCCGGCCAGGGTGCAGGCCCGGGCCATCCCAGCTCCCCTGCCCCACCGCGCTGGCGGCGCGATAGGCCTCCCGGTCGGCAGCGTTGCGCGCCTCTCGGCGGCTGCGCATCTCGTTGTCCAGCGCGGCGGCACGCAGGTCGGACCATGCCGAATCGAGGAACCGGGAGGCGTCGGCGGTGATCGAGAGCGTCGGCGCCGGCAGGCCGGCCGCCGCAACGCGAGGCTGGACGTCAACGTGGATCCAGCGTGTCAGCGGTCCCGGGATGGCATAGCCATCAGTGGTGATCTCGGACAGACGAGTCCCGATGAACATGATGACGTCGGCGTCGGCCAGCCGCCGCGCCACGGTCGGAGCCGCTGCAGTGCCGGCCATCCCCAGGTAATTGACATGATCGTTGGGGAAGACATCGGGCCGCCGCCAGGCTGCGATGACCGGGACAGCCAAGGCTTCCGACAGGGCCACCAGCCGCTTCGTAGCCCGTGACTGCAGCACGCCGCCACCGGCCACGATGACACCGCGCTCCGAGGCAGCCAGCATCTTCATGGCTCGGCTCACCGCCGGACGATCGGCTGCCGGGCCTCGGGCGCCGGAGGCCTTCGTCGACTGGCCATCAGGAAGCTCGACCTCGGCGCTCTGCACGTCGACCGGGATCGACAGCACGATCGGCCCGGGTCGGCCAGTGTGGAGGTGCTTCAGGGCCTTGGCGAGGACGGCCGCGGCCTGATCGGGCGCGTCGATCTGTGCCGACCAGCTCGCCAGCGAGCCGACGCCGGCAACGAGGTCCGCCTCCTGGAACGCCTCGCGTCCGATGAATGGCGAGGCGACCTGGCCCGCCAGCGCCACCAGTGGCGCGGAATCCTGCTGTGCGGTGTGGATGCCGATGGCGGCGTTGGCACTGCCCACGGCTCGAGAGACTGCCACTATCTGAGGCCGTCCGGTCGATTGCGCCATCGCCTCTGCCATGAACGCCGCGCCGCCTTCGTGTCGCGTGGTGACGACACGGACGCCGACCCCGGCGAGATCGTCGAGGAGCGGCAGGATGGGCTCAGCGGGGACGGTGAAGCAGTAGCGTGCACCCGACGCATGGAGCAGCCGCGCGATCTCCGCCGAGACGGTTCGGCGCACCGTCGGCGGCGGCTCCGGCTGCGCAGCGGGTGTCGGTGGCGGCACGATTGCAGACTCGGGCGTGTCCGCGGGAGCGGCATCGGTCTCGCCAGTGTCCTGGGCAGACCCTGCCGGCTCGGGCGGCTCTGCCGGCTCGGGCGGCTCTGCTCCTTCGATTACCGCGGACTCCTGGGCCTCCTCGGCTGTCGAAGCCAGCGCCCCGGTCGTATCGATCGAGGCGTCATGATCCTGTGGGTTCTCGGCGTCCGTCAAGCTACTGCACCAGCGTGAAGATCAGCGACACGATGATGAGTGTCGCGATGAGAGCGAGGATGATGCGGACGCCGGGGCTCTGTGTGTCGATCATGTCGTCCTATCGATAGTTCTTGAACTGGAGCGCGACAGGATAGCCTTCGCTCTCCTCCTTGAGGCGTGCGATCACCGCCTGCAGCTCGTCCTTGGACTTGCCGCTTACGCGTACCGCGCCACCTTGGATCTGGCCCTTGACCTTGGGGAACTCGTCTCGCAAGAGCCGGGTGATCT
Organism: Anaerolineae bacterium; assembly: GCA_035464455.1. Classification (GTDB taxonomy): domain Bacteria; phylum Chloroflexota; class Limnocylindria; order Limnocylindrales; family CSP1-4; genus JAFMJV01. The sequence goes on from DATHSE010000041.1 coordinate 3,292, forward strand.
GCTTGGCGATGTCCTCGGGCAGGCCCTGTCGCAGGCCGGCCACCTGCTTGTAGGTCATACCGCCAGCGGGAACGACCTCGCCCCAGTCGAAGATCTTCAGCGACAGCCCTCGACGGACGGCCTTGGAGCCGATGAGATCCTGCACGGCGGCTGATCGCATCTCGGAGTCCGTTGTCACCGTCACGTCCTTGTCGCTGAGCTGGACCTGCACCTTGGAGCCCTTGAAGTCGAAACGCGTGGCGACCTCGCGCCGCACCTGGTCGAGCGCATTGACCAGCTCCTGGCGATCGAACTCGCTGACGACATCGAATGAGACGCTGCCTGCCATCTGCTACTCCTCTGCCTGGTTCGACGGACCCGATGGCCGGTGGCCACGATCGATGCCGACCTCGCGAGCCAGCGACCAGTCACGCATGCGCAGGATGGACCCTTCGTCATCGAGCTCCATCGTGCTGAAGCCGCGCACACGCACACGCACGGCGGTGGCCATGCGAGTGAAGGCACCGTGCCAGCTCGCCAGGACCGTGCGTCCGGCGACCCAGATGCGCTCAGCGTCGACATGGACGTGGACCTGCTCGGCGGCGACGTCGTTCCAGTGTTCGCGGATGGCGTTGGCGCCCTGGAGCGTAGGCCCGAACGGGTCAGGATCGTAGGCGGCCTCTTCCGCGTACAGCTCGAGCATGGCATCCGGGTCGCGATTCTCACGAGCCTGCTTGAAGCGAGCGAACAGATCCTGCCCGTCGCCGGGCGTCAGTGTGATGGGCACTCCGGCATTCTACCCGGCGCCACGCTGCTCCAGCAGCGCCAGCAGATGCTCGGCGATGACGTAGGAGCGCCCACCACCCATGGCCAGCACGACGTCGCCAGGGCGCACACGCTCCGCGAGGTGTTCAGCCGTGGCCTCCGGGGAGCCGCTGGCGGCCACGTCCTGTCCGCTCACGCCGGCCACGCGCGCCGCCAGCTCGACGGCACTGGTGACGCTGGTGTCGGGGTCGCGCCCGGCCCAGATGTCGGCGATGACGACGTGGTCGGCGCTGGCGAGGGCTCCCGCCAGCTCGTCCAACATGGCAGCTGCCCGGTGATAGGTCAGCGGCTCATGGGCCACCCACAGGTTGCGGCCGGGATAGCGCTGCCGTACCGCGGCTATGGTGGCGCGGATGGCCGTGGGGTGGTGGCCGTAGTCATCGATGATGAGCACGCCGGCCGCTTCGCCCTTGATCTCGAGCCGACGTCCCACACCATCGAAGGAGGCGAGGCCGGCCGCGATCTCGTCGCCGCCGAGCCCGAGCAGGGCCGCCGCCGTGGCGACGCAGGCAGCGTTCGCCGCGTTGTGCTGTCCGGCCAGCCGCAGCGAGGTCTGCAGCGGGTGTGGCACGCCGGGCAGCCCTTCGAGCCGGAGGAGCTCGCCGTCCAGGGCGTAACGCACGCCGCCACCACCGAGGGTGGGCGAGACCGTCACGACGCGTTCGCCCCAGTCGGCCAGCCGGCCGGCCAGCTCGGCACCGCCGCGGTCGCCGGCGTGGATGACGGCGCGGCGCTCCCCTGCCGGCTCGGTACGAAGCCATGCTTCGAAGGCGTCGACGACCGCTGCTTCGTCGGCGAAGACGTCAGGGTGATCCCACTCGGCATTGAGCACGACCGCCAGCCCCGGCCGATAGGCGTCGAAGTTGCCCGCGTACTCATCAGCCTCCACGACGAAGACGTTCCCCGTGCCCCAGCGGGCGGTGGCCGGGATGCCACCGCTCAGCGATGCAGGTAGCAGGGCGCCGACGAAGGCAGCGGGGTCACGGCCCGCCTCCACCAGCACGTGCACGAGCCAACCGGACGAGGTGGACTTGCCATGCGTACCGGCCACGGCCACGAGCCGACCGCCCTGGTTCACAGCTGCGTCCGCGACCACCTGCTGCCACGCCTCGACTGGCACACCGCCCCCACGCGCAGCCTGCAGCTCGGGGTGGTCGGGCTGGACGGACGTCAGCGCCTTGGTCACCGCCAGGCGCGCCGGCATGCCGTGGATGACGTGTGCCGCGCGGTGCTCTCCCGCCACGACGATGCCACGGATCTCGAGGGCCGCGGTATATGGCGATGGAGCGCCGGGATCGCAGCCGTCCACCGCCCCACCGGCCTCGTGTGCCAGCAGCGCCGCTGCCGAAGCACCGGCACCGGCCGCGCCCACGACGTGGATACGCTCACCCGGCGCGATGGCCCGAGCTGCGCGCGCCGGTGCCAGTCCCCGTGAGATCTCGTCCGCACCTCTCAAGGCTGCGCCCCGGCAGCATCGACCGTGAGCACCTCGCAGAGGAGCTCCAGCGCAGCGGCCGCGCTCCGTTCCTTGTTGCCGCTGCGGTCGCCATCCCAGCTGTGGCGGCGCACTTCGTGACCATCAGGCCCTGCAGCCGCGACGTAGGTCAGCCCGACCGGCTTGGCGTCGCTTCCACCGTCGGGCCCGGCCACGCCGGTCACGGCGACCCCGTAGTCGCAGCCCACCAGTCCACGCACGCCTTCTGCCATGGCCACGGCCACCTGTGCAGAGACGGCGCCATGTCGCTCGATGGCCGCCGGGGGCACGTGGAGGACGGTCACCTTGACCTCGTCGGAGTAGGCGACGATGCCCCCGCGGTAGTAGCCGCTGGAACCAGCGACCATGGTGATGGCGTGTCCGACAAGCCCACCGGTGCACGACTCCGCGGTCGCGACGCCGATGCCGCGCGCCAGCGCGACCTGCTGCAGGCGCAGCGCAAGCTCCTCCAGCGAGGGCTCGGCAGGTGTGCTCAGTCGAGCGTCTTGGGCTTCTCGCCCTGCTTGATGCGCCATGACTTGGCCTCCGGCTTGCTGCCCATGGCACCCAGCGGCTGCCCGTCGACGGTGACGCTGGCGGCGCGCGCGTTGCCGACACGAAGGATGACATCGGGGTCCACCCGCCAGGTCCGCGTCTGGCCGTCCTTGAGGAGCACGCCTTCGTCGATGACGTCGCCGTCAGCGCCGGCGAGCAGGACCCTCGTCTGGCCGTCCACGGCCTCGACCTGCAGCAGCATCTTGTCGCTGAGCGACTTGACCGGCACCTGCTCGACGGCCGGATAGCCGCCGTCGACGGAGGCGGCCACCGACAGGTACCAGCGGCCCTTTGGCAGCTGGAACGCCCCTCGGAACACGCCGGCTTCCACCGGCAGGGTCAAAGCCGGCGGCGCCTTCTTCTCTCTGGCGATATTGCCGCGCCACTGGACGCTGACGACGACCTCCTCGGCGTCGGTGGTGCCGACGACGTGGACCTTGCCGTTCTTCGTCTTCAAGTCCGGCAGCGGCTCGGTGAGCGTGAGCTCCGCCGACGGGATGCCCGTGATGTTGGTGTCCGCCACGCCCTCGGGCAGCACCGCACCCAGTTCGCCGGGAGCCACCTCGGTGCCCAGCACATCGACGCTGGCGATCACCCTCAAGGGGGCTGAGTCCCGCGCCGTCTGGGGGTCGGTGCCAAGGATGGTGAAGTGGTTGTCACCCTTGGTCACGGGCAGGCTGAGGATCCATTGCCCCCGGCTGTCAGCGGTGGCCTGGCGGACCAGCTCGTCGGCGCCTGTGGCCGTGATCTGGATGCCTTCCGCCCCACTACCGCTGAGCTGGACGAACTGCGCGCCCGGCTGCAGCTGGCGGATGGCGGGACCGTTCAGCGTGATCTCCGGGTTCTGCGTGAAGCGCACCAGCTGGAGGCCGACATAACCGACGAAGACGAAGACGATGGTGGCCAGGACCAGGGCCACCACGAGCCCGCCGGTGAGCTTGAAGCCGCGACCGGGCGCGGTGATGGGCTGGGGTGGCGGCTTGACGCTGGGTGTATCGGCAGACCGGGGCTGGTCGATCTCCTTGCGCCAGCGCGCCAGGATCTCGTCCGCGTCGAGCCCAAGGTAGGACGAGTAGTTGCGCAGGAAGCCCTTGGCGTAGACCGGAGCCGGGAGGTCCGCGATGTCACCGCTCTCGAGCGCGACGAGGTGACGTGCGCGGATCTTGGTCTCGCGCTCGGCACGAGACAGATCCACGCCCTTGCGCTCGCGGGCGGTCTGCAGGATCTCACCGACATGGGGGGCGCGCTGGGTCTCGAAGGACCAGCTCTCCCCTCCTGCCGCTCGAGTCCCGAGGCGTGCTTCCTGGCGCGCGGTCATCCGGCGATGGAGCCCTCACTCACTCACGGCTTCCGCCACGACCACGGCAGTCGAGGCGTTCCGACCAGTCTACTCGCTCACCCCGGTTCCTGGCCAGCCGAAGGACGCAGCCATCGCGCGCCGTCAGGGTGCGTCGACGTCATCGCTGGACCTGAGCCAGTTCTCCGGGCCGTAGACGGCTCGCGGAACGGCCGGGTTGCGCGGGTCCTGCGGTCCCACGATACCCACCTGTTCGAGCTCGTCCATGATGCGACTGGCGCGGTTGAACCCGACCTTCAGCTTGGTCTGCATCATGGAGGTGCTCGCCTTGCCGGTGAGCAGCACCAGCTCAGCCGCACGCGGGGTGAGATCGTCCTCCGCCATCCGGGCCAGCCAGGCAAACTCGCCGTCCTCGCCGTCGTCGCCGCTCCCCGAGCTTGCCAGCACGTCTGGATCGTAGGGCGGATCCGGCTCCTGCTCCCGCCAGAAGTCGGCCACAGCGTGCACCTCCGCGTCCGAGACGAAGACGCCCTGGATGCGCACCGGCCGCGGCAGGTCGGCCGGTTGGTAGAGCATGTCTCCGCGGCCGAGGAGATCCTCCGCGCCGGGCTGGTCAAGGACCGTGCGGCTGTCGACATTGGAGGCCATGGCGAAGGCGATGCGGCTGGGCACGTTGGCCTTGATGAGACCGGTGACCACGTTGACGCTCGGTCGCTGCGTCGCCAGCACGAGGTGGATGCCCACCGCGCGGGCCTTCTGGGCCAGCTTCACGATGGGCTCCTCGACCTTGCGGCCCTCCTGGATCATGAGGTCGGCCAGCTCGTCGATCATCAGCACGATGTAGGGCATGTGGTCCTCGGGGTCGAGGAGCGGCAGGGCGTTGTAGGCCGCGATGTTGCGGGTCGTGGACTTGGCCAGCTTCTTGTAGCGCTCCTCCATCTCGGCCACCGCCCAGGCCAGCGCCGAGCGCGCCTCGTGCGCCTCCATGATGACGTCGGTGAGCAGGTGCGGGATGCGGCCGTAGGGGGCCAGCTCCACGCGCTTGAGGTCGACCAGCACGAAACGCACCTCGGTGGGCTTGGCACGCATGAGGATGCTGGTCACGATGGCATTCACGCAGACGCTCTTGCCGGAGCCGGTGGCACCGGCGATGAGCAGGTGGGGCATGCGGCCGAGATCGACCGCATAGGGCTTGCCCGACACGTCCCGCCCGAGAGCGAACGTCAGCTCGCTCGTAGCGTCGGCCATGTTGGCGTCTTCGAAGACCGCGCGGAAGCCGACCATCTCCGAGGCGTGGTTGGGGATCTCGATGCCCACCACGTCGCGCCCGGGGATGGGGGCCTCGATGCGGATGCTGCGGGCCGCCAGGGCCATGGCCAGGTCATCGGCGAGACCCTCGATGCGGGAGAGCTTGATGCGCGCGTCAGGCCGGACCTCGTACTGCGTCACGACCGGGCCGGTGTTGGTGGCCACGACCGTGGCGGGGATCTGGAATGAGCGCAGCTTCTCCTCGATGATGCGGATGTTGCGCTCGTGGTCGTGTCGGGCGAGGTCGGCCGATTCGGTGGCCGGGTCCAGCAGCGTCACGCTGGGCAGCTGCCATCGTCTCTGGTGCAGCCGCAGTCGGGCGACCTCGGCCGCGTCAGGGTGAGCGCGGTCCCTGTCTGAGGGTGCATTCGCGGCGCCGGGCGCACCCCCTGTCAGCGGCTCCGACGCAGGCTCGCCGTCGGCCGCGGTCGCGAGCGCCGTGCCGCTGGACGCCGTGGCAGGCACGCTGTCGGCGAGCGGAGCGCCTACCGCTACCGGCTCCTTGTCCCGCTTGCCGATCCCGGTCCAGACGGTCTGGCTCATGGGCGCCGGGCTGGGCATCGGCGCGGGCAGCTCCGGAGCCGGCTCGGCGGTCCTCCGACGACCGCGGCTGCCGCCCGTGATGGGGATGGCGACCGGCTCGTGACGCTCGCTGTGGCGGCGGGAGCGCAGCGCCGCGGAGGTGCCGGCGAGACCGGCGGCGCCCATCGCCGCGACCGCACGTCCGGCGTTGATGAACGGCGTCACGAAGGCGACGAGCGTGATATCGAACAGCAGCAGGATGCCCACGAGCACGACACCGATGAGCACCACGAAGGCGCCGACGGGGCTGACCAGGTCGGAGAGCGTCGAGGCCAGCGCGTAGCCCAGTGCGCCACCTCCCTGCTGCAGGTCCGCGTCCGAGCCGCCCTTGCCGCTGAAGAGGTGGATCAGGCCCTGGCCGCCGACGAAGACGATGAGCCCACCCAGCGCCACCGTGACCCAGCTGTAGTCGACGCTGGGCGCCCGCTCCACCAGCACGCCTGCCACGATGAGCAGGATGCCTAGCAGCCAGGCGCCCTGGCCGAAGAGCGGACGCAGGAAGCCATCGACGTAACCGTTGAGCAGGCCGCCCCCAGGCAGGAAGAGCGCGATGAGCGTGATGGCGCCCGCGGCCAGGAGCACGACGGCCACGACCGACCGCAAGGTCGAGGGCGAGACGATGGGCGTCTGGCTCTTCTTTGAGCTCGATCGGCCACGGCTCGGGCTGCGGACGCTCTTCTTGCGCTCGGCCATACGGTCTAGACCTCCACGATCACCGGGAAGACGAGGGGGCGACGTCGAGTCTGCTCGTAGAGGTAGTTGGAGAGTCCATCCTTGATCTGTGCCTTCAGCAGGCCGATCTCAGCCAGGTGCTCCCCGGGTCGCTCGATCGAGGCTGCGATGCGCACGGCTGCGCCGGCCAGCAGCCTGTCGTCGGCCTCGGCCACGAAGCCGCGCGTGACGACCTCGGGCGCCCCGACCAGCGCTCCGTTCTGCTTGTCGACGGTGACCACCACGAGGAACATCCCGTCCCGGGCGAGAGCGCGCCGGTCACGCAGCACGATGTCGCCGACCTCCCCCACCGAGACGCCATCGACGTACACGTAGCCCGCTTCCACCTTCTCGCCACGCCGGGCGCTGCCGTCGGCGAGGAACTCGATGGGCTGCCCGTTCTCGAGGATGAGGATGTTCTCGGCGTCAAGGCCCACGTCCGCGGCCAGCCGCCCGTGCTGCACGAGCATACGGAACTCACCGTGGACGGGGATGATGTACTTCGGCCTGGTCAGGTTGAGCATCAGCTTCAGCTCTTCCTGGCTGGCGTGCCCGGAGACGTGGGCACGCTTGATGGCGTGGTAGTACACGTTGGCGCCGGCCTTGAAGAGGTTGTCGACGGTGCGCGCGACGTACTCCTCGTTGCCGGGGATGGGGCTGGCGCTGACGATGACGGTGTCGCCGGGGCCGATCTCGACGAAGCGGTGGTCCTGGTTGGCCATGCGCGCGAGGCCGGCCATGGGCTCGCCCTGTGAGCCGGTGGTCATGATGGTCAGCTGGTCGTCAGGGATGCTGGCGAGCTTGCCCTTCTGCACGAGGCCCGTGCTGGGCGGGCGGAGGTAGCCGAGCTCCGAAGCGATGCGCGTGTTCTGTTCCATCGAGCGGCCGATGACCGCCACCTTGCGGCCGTACGTCTCCGAGGCCTGGTAGACCTGCTGGACGCGCGCGATGTTGGAGGCGAAGGTGGCCACGATGACACGCCCGCGGAGGCCCTCCATGATGTCGTGGAAGGCATCGAGGACGGTGCGCTCGGAGGGGGTCCAGCCGGGCACCTCGGCCCGCGTCGAGTCGGACATCAGGCACAGCACGCCCTCCTCGCCGAAGCGGGCGATGGCCTGGAAGTCCACCGGCTTGCCGTCCACCGGGGTCTGGTCGAACTTGAAGTCGCCGGTGTGGATGATGTCGCCGAAGGGGGTTCGGATGCGCAGGCCCATGGCGTCGGGGATGGAGTGGCCGACACGGAATGCCGTGACGTCGAAGTGGCCCAGCTCGACGGTCTCTCCCGGGTCGAGCGACATGAGCGGGTTGCTGTGCAGCTTGTGTTCCCTGACCTTGTTGCCCAGCAGGCCGCGTGCGAGGGTGGACGCGTAGACCGGCACGCCGGGGAACTCCGGCAGCACGTACGGCAGGGCGCCGACGTGGTCCTCGTGGGCATGGGTGATGACGAAGGCCTTGACCTTCGCTCGCTTCTCGCGCAGGTACGCGATGTCGGGGATGACGAGGTCGATGCCGTACATCTCCTCGTCGGGGAACATCAGGCCACAGTCGACGATGATGATCTCGTCCGCGAACTCGAAGACGGTCATGTTCTTGCCGATCTCGCCGATGCCACCGAGCGGCACGATGCGCAGGATCTCCCTGGACGAGGCGGGGGCGCGTTTCACGGCCATCTAGAACAGTCCGATCTGGTCTTCTGGGATCGTCATGGGGTCATCCTCTGGTTGGTCGGCCGCCGGCGCGGACGGTTTGGCTGGTTCGGTCGCTGCGAGCACCGGTAGGGCAGGCCGGTCTCGACCCGCGCGAGCGCGGATGAGCACCTCCGGCAGGGCGGCCATGTCGCGTTGCATCGTCTCCTTGAGCGCCCCCTGGCGCAGGGCGGCGGCAGGGTGGTACATGGCATAGCCTACGGCGGCACGTGCACCCGTGGACGGCTCGATGGGCCGCTCGGTGCCGTGGACGCGGCTGATGCGGTCGCCGGGCATGAACGACTGCAGGCTGAAGCGACCCAGCGTCACGACCACGGCCGGGTCAAGCGCCTCCAGCTGGCGCTGCAGGTACGGGGCGCAGGCGGCCATCTCGTCGGGCTCGGGATCACGGTTGTCGGGTGGTCGACACTTCACCACGTTGGTGATGAACACGTCGTCGCGCCGCCACTCGAGCATCTTCAGCAGATCATCGAGGAGCGAGCCGGCGGCGCCCACGAATGGGCGGCCCTGGCGGTCCTCGTTCTGTCCCGGGCCTTCGCCCACGAAGACGACCTCGGTCTCAGGGCTGCCCTCCCCGGGGACAGCCTGGTTGCGGGTGCGCGCCAGGCGGCAGCGGTCACAGGTACGGACCTCGGCCGCGATGGCCTCCAAGGCTGCCGCGCGCTGTTCGCTCGTCACGCGGCCCCGGCAGCGCGCTCCGACGCCTTCGCCAGCCAGCCATTGCGTACGACCACCTCGGCGATCTCGACAGCGTTGGTGGCAGCGCCCTTGCGCAGGTTGTCGGAGACCACCCAGAAGGCCAGGCCCTTGCCCGAGGGCAAGGAGGCGTCGGCGCGGATCCGGCCGACGTACACCTCGTCGCGGCCGGCACCCTCGATGGGCAGCGGGTAGACGGCGTTGGCGGGGTCGTCGCGGACGATGACGCCGGGCACCCTCGCGAACAGCTCACGTGCCTCGTCGGGCGTCATGGAGCCCGTCAGCTCGACGTGGACCGCCTCCGAGTGCGAGGTGATGACGGGCACGCGGACCGCGGTGCAGGAGACCGGCAGATCCGGCAGGTGCAGGATCTTGCGCGTCTCGATCACCACCTTCCACTCCTCCTTGGTGTACCCGTTCTCGAGGAACACGTCGATGTGGGGAAGGACGTTGAAGGCGATCGGGTGCGGGTAGACCGACGCCACCGGCGCCTCGCCGGCGACGTGCGCCCGCACCTGTTCCTCCAGCTCGACGACCGCCTTGTTGCCGCTGCCGCTGACAGCCTGGTACGTGTCGACGATGACGCGCTCCATGCCGACACTGTCGCGCAGGGCCTTGAACAGCGGCATCAGCTGCATGGTGGAGCAGTTGGGGTTGGCGATGATGCCCTCGTGGCCGGCGGCATCCTCGTCGTTGACGCCGGCGACCACCAGCGGCACGCCCGGCTCCATGCGCCATTGCGAGGAGTTGTCGACGACGACCGCGCCGCGCGCTGCGGCCTCCGGGGCGAACGTCTTGGAGGTGCCACCGCCCGCTGAGAAGATGGCGATGTCGACACCCTCGAAGGCACCGGCGGAGGTGACCTGGACCGGCCAGTCACGGCCACCGAACTGGATGCTGCGCCCGTCGGCGCGTGACGCCAGTGGACGAAGCTCGCCGACGGGGAAGTCGCGCTCGCCGAGGATCTTGATCATGGTTCGACCCACCAGGCCGGTGGCGCCGACGACGGCGACCGTGA
>DATHSE010000042.1:0-3863 GCA_035464455.1 Anaerolineae bacterium
GTGCTGAACCTCCCGCCGCCGGTGCAGGCGCACCTGCCCATCCTGATCGGTGGCTCCGGCCGCAAGGTCACGCTGCGCCTGGTGGCCGAGTACGCCGACGCCTGCAACATCGGCGGGACCGCGGCCGAGCTGTCAGAGAAGGACGCGGCGCTGGTGGCGCACTGCGAGGCCGTCGGCCGAGACGAGAAGACCATCGAGCGCACCGTCGGCATGGGCACGCCCTTCATCCGCGACTCGCGCGACGAGGCGCTCACCGTGATGGCGGACGTCTTCGCCAGGAACGGCAACGCCAGGACCTGGACGGGCATGCCCGTCGGCACCGTCGATGATGTCGTGGCGCACTGCAAGCCCTTCCTCGACCTGGGCTACCGTCACCTCATCTTCGGCTTTCCCGCCCCGTATGACGAGGAGACCGTGGAGCGGCTGGCGACCGAGGTACGACCACAGCTCGAAGCCCACCTCTCCGCCTGAGTCCCCGACGCACGAAGGAGCACCGCCATGCCGAACATGCAGGCACCCATCAAGCTGGGCGCCAACCTCTGGAACCAGTACACCGACTGGCCCGCCTTCCTCGATGGCATGCTGCGTGCCGAGGACCTGGGCTTCGATTCGCTGTTCACCTGGGACCACGTCTACCCCATCGTGGGCTCGTGGGAAGGTCCTGCCCTCGAGACGTACACGGCCATGGCCGCGGTGGCGGCGCAGACCAAGCGCGCCACCATCGGCCACCTCGTCTCGGCCAACACCTTCCGCAACCCTGCCCTGCTGGCCAAGATGATCACCACCATCGACCACATCAGCCACGGCCGCGCCGTGCTGGGCATCGGTGCCGCCTGGATGGAGCCCGAGCACACCGGCTTCGGCATCGAGTTCGGGGACCGGCCGGGGACGCGCCTGCGCTGGCTGGAGCAGTCGCTGCAGATCATCCGCGGCATGCTCGCGGGTGAACGGCCGTCGTCTGCCGAGGGCTCGCGCTACCACGTCGACTCGGCGTTGAACCTGCCGGCACCGGTGCAGCGGCACATCCCCATCCTCATCGGCGGCTCCGGTCCGAAGGTCACGCTGCGGCTGGTTGCCCAGTACGCCGACATGAACAACCTGGGCAACCCCATCGGGCCGCTGCTGGAGTCGGAGGCCATCCTGCAGGAGCATTGCCAGGCTCTCGGCCGCGACGAGACCACCATCGAGCGAACGGTCGAGCTTCAGCGCGTGGTCATCCGCGACACCCGCGAGGCGGCATTGGCTCGCGAGGCGGAGCTGCTCGCGCACAACGGCGGCGCGGTCGCCGACGAGGTGCGGCCCGGCTCGGCCGGCGTCGGTTCCGACCGCATCATCGCGGGCAACCCCGACGAGGTCTACGAGCAGTTGAAGCCGTATGTCGAGGCCGGCTATCGCCACCTCATCTGCGGCTTTCCGCCGCCCTACGACGAGGAGACGATGCGCCGCATGGCGACCGAGGTGCGTCCACGCCTGGAGGCGCTCCTCAAGGGCTGATGTGAGCGTGCCACGCCACGCATAAGCGCTGGATAAGCCGCCGCAGCTAGTCTGTCGCCGTGCCTGGAGACCGGCCGGAAGCCGGCCACGGACTCGAGGCGCATTCCCGTTCGACGACGGTCCGCCGAGCCGGGTCGTGTCCGCCGAACGGCCCGCCGACCATATCCCCGCCGCCACCCCCGCCCGCCGCAGGAGTGATGGCGTGAACGAGGTGATGCCACAGCGTCGAGTCTTCGGAACGAACCTGCCCGGAGGTCCGCCCATCGGCTCACGGCAGGCTCCGGGACGGGTATCGGGTCCAGAGCCGCGGCCAGAGCCGGGACCGGGACCGGGTCAAGGTTTGACGCCGCGGCCGGTCTACCCGTCGGCGCAGGGCCCTGGGCCAACGCACGGCGCGCCGCGCCCCGTGCCGCCCTGGGTCGTGCCACTGCTTACCGGGCTTGGCGGCGCAGCAGGCGCGACCGCCCTGGTGCTTGCCGGGGTCTTCCTGCTAGGCGTCCCCGGAGTGGCTGGAGGTGGCCTGCCGGTAGACGTCGGTGAGTCCCTCGACACTGCCCTGCTGGTCGGTGCAGAGACGGAGCCATGGCTGCCTGCCGGTCAGGAGATCGTGGTCGACGTGGCTGGTGCCGTAGCCCGGCCGGGGCTGCACCGGCTGCGCAGCGGCGATCGGGTGGGAGACGCCATCCAGGCCGCAGGTGGCTATGCCCCGCGCGTCGACCTGGCCGCTGCCAGCCTGTCGCTCAACCTTGCCCAGTCCCTGGAGGACGGGACCAAGGTGCTCGTGCCGGAACTCGGCATCGATCGGCTCGACCAAGCCGCTGGCGACGGCCGCATCGACCTCAACCGCGCCGACCAGGCCGAGCTGGAGACGCTGCCTGGCGTGGGTCCCGTGACCGCACGCAAGATCATCGACGCGCGCGCAGAGCAGCCTTTCTCGAGCGCGCGCGACCTGCGCTCGCGCGGCCTCGTCGGCGAGTCGGTCTTCAGCGACATCGAGAGCCTCGTGCACGCGAGCTGAGACCGCAGGCCGCCGAGTCGTCATCCCGGGCGACCTGATGGCACGGCTCCCCCGCGCCGGTTGGCTGGCGCTGGGCGCCATCACGGCCGCGATGCTGGCGGAGGGCGGGCGGTTCGCGCTGCCGCTCCCGGCGGGGCTTGCGTTGGGTTTGTCCGCTGCCATCGTCGTCGCCGGCCTTGCCGTGGCAGGTCTGCGACGCGCGGGCGTGGCGGCGTTCCTCGTCGCCTTTGGCAGCGTGAGCCTGCGGGCGGCTGCCGCCGCCGTTCTCGCCGGGACAGCACTGGCCACGCCGGCGTTGCCGGCCGGGAGCGGCGAATGGGACGCCCTGGTAGTCGACCTCTCCTCACCCGCGGGCGCCGAGCAGCGAGCGTTCGTGCGGCTGTCGGCCGGCTCCGGCGTGGAAGCCGGTGCGCAGGCCGGCGGTGAAGCCGGCTGGCTGGTGTACGCCTGGCTGCCACGCCACCCGGCGTTGGTGCCCGGCGATCGGGTGACGCTCCGTGGGACCGTCCAGCCACCACCGGCCGACGCGCCCGGCTTCGCCGACTTCCTCCGCTCGCGTGGTGCCGCCGGCAGCCTCAAGGCCCATGCCCTCGAGCTGACGGCCAGCGGTGGCGGTTTCACGGCCACCGTCGAGCAGCTGCGCTGGGGCATCGACGCGGCACTCTCCCGAGCCGTCCCCGAACCGGAGGCTGGCCTGGCCTCGGGCATCCTCATCGGGCTTCGTGAGCGTGTCAGCCGTAGCGTGGCCGACGACTTCACCGTCACCGGCCTGACCCACGTGGTCGCCATCAGCGGCTGGAACATCGCGCTCGTGGCCGGCATCGCCACCGGCCTGCTGCGCGCCGTCGGTCTCGGTCGGCGCCATCGGAGCGTCATCGTCATCGTCGCGATCGTGGCCTACACCATCCTCGCCGGCGCCGAAGCCAGCGTCATCCGGGCGGCGGTGATGGGCGGCGTGGTCATCATCGCGCGCGAGAGCGGACGGCCGTCAAGCGCGGCGGCGGCGCTGGGGATCGCCTGCTGGGGACTGCTGCTGGTGGAGCCACGCATGATCGACGACATCGGGCTGCAGCTTTCGCTGGCCGCGACGGCCGGACTGCTGGCGCTCGGCGGGCAGGCGGAGACAGCCGTGGGTCGGCTGTCCCGCGGTCGCGCGCCGCGCTGGCTGCGGGAGACGCTGGGCGTATCGCTGGCGGCGCAGCTCGCGACGCTGCCCCTGGTCCTGCTGCACTTCGGCCGGCTCTCGCTGATCTCGCCGCTGGCCAACCTAGCCGTGGCGCCGATCGTGCCGCTGGCCATGCTGGGGGCCGCCGTGGCTGTCCTGCTGGGTCCCCTGCTGGTCGTGCCCTCA
>DATHSE010000043.1:0-1655 GCA_035464455.1 Anaerolineae bacterium
ACGTCCGCTGGGCCACGGGCCCTGACTATCTCGTCCAGGCCGGTGAGAACCTGGCCGGCGGATGGGCCACGGTGCCGCCCGGCACACGTGTGTCGCTGTACGAGAACCCCAACTACCAGGAAGCTGCCGCCGCCTTCGCGGGCATCACGCTCGAGGCCATGCAGGCCGCTCCCATCAACAACCCCGGTGTCCAGCCGCGACCCGGCCTGCCCGGGGTGCAGTTCGTAGGCGTGCCGCAGTTCCAGGATGTCGGCACGCGATGCACGGAGCAGTTCTCCGCCGCCATCGCCGGCAACGTCTCGGTCGACGAGGCCCTGGCAGCCTGCCAGGCCATCGCGTCCGAGGTGGAAGGCGAGTCCTGGTAACAGACTAGCCTCGCGCACCAGCGAGATCGAAGGGCAGAGGGAGCAGCCTCGTTGACCGCCACCGTCGAACCGATGGGGAGTCCAGATCCGGCCGCCGAGCGCGCCGCCGCGATCGCGGAGTTCCAGCGTCGAGACAAGTGGCGGCGGCGGCTGCCCCTCCTGCCCGCCCTGCTGTTCATCATCGTGGTGACGCAGGTCCCCTTCATCTTCAACATCTGGTACAGCCTCCAGGACTGGAAGGTCGTCCCGCCGCGAGGCCCCGACTTCACCGGTGTGGCGAACTTCACCGAGGGCTACTCCAACCCCTTCTTCCTCGAGTCGGTGTACATCTCCATCGTGATGACCACGGCAGCGGTGCTGCTCGCCCTTCTGGTGGGCACGGTGCTGGCGCTGCTGCTGGACCGTCAGTTCTTCGGGCGCGGTATCGCGAGGACGCTGCTCATCACGCCCTTCCTGATCATGCCGGTGGTAGCCGGGCTGCTGTGGAAGAACCAGATGTTCAGCTCGACCTTCGGCGTGCTCAACGCCGTCCTCGGCGCGTTCGGGATCGACGCCATCCCCTTCGTCGAACGCTACCCGCTGTGGTCGATCGTGACGGTCCTGGTGTGGCAGTGGGCGCCGTTCATGATGCTCATCATCCTCGCCGGGCTGCAGGGGCAGCCCACTGACATCCTCGAGGCCGCGCGAGTCGACCGCGCCAGTGGCCGCGGCATCTTCACGCAGATCACCCTGCCCATGCTGCGGCCCTACATGGAGCTGGGCATCGTGCTGGGAGCCATCTACCTGCTGCAGGTGTTCGACCACATCGAGGTCATGACGGGCGGCGGTCCGGGGTCCACCAACGTGCCCTACTTCGTGTACCAGCGATCCATCGGGGGCGGCTGGGACTTCGGTCAGGCGGCGGCCTACTCGATCATCGTCGTCATCGCCTCGATCATCATCGCGACCTTCGCGCTGCGCGTGCTGTCCAGCCTGTTCCGACGCCAGGAGCCCGTATGACGCTCACCGCCAACGACCGCAAGCTCCGCGGCGAGTCTCGCTGGGGCACCGCCGCGCTCGGTCTCGCCACGTGGATGGTGGCGCTGCTCATGTTCTTCCCGCTCTTCTGGATGGTGCTGAACAGCTTCAAGACGGAGGTCGTGGCCAACGCCCGCCCGACGATCTTCTTCGAGCCCACGCTCGATCGCTGGCAGCAGGTGGTCGAGACCACGCCGGGGCTGCTGAGCTTCACCGAGGCGTTCTACAACTCCTTCGTCATCGTCATCATCTCGACGATCATCGTCATCGTGC